>JAQBZA010000095.1 GCA_027622795.1 Planctomycetota bacterium
GCCGGATCGCGGGCGATCGGCAGGTCGATCATGCCTTCGTCGGCCTCCGGCTGGCCACTCACGAGACACTCGTATCGTTTGCCTACTGCTCGTGTCTCAAACTGTCGGCTGAGGTGCCGCTGGGCAGCGGCGTCGAGCGCCATCAGCATCAGGCCCGAGGTGTCGCGGTCGAGCCGGTGGACAACGACCGCGGATGGAAAAGTCGCCTGCACCCGGCTGGCGAGGCAGTCTTGTAGGAGGGGGCCGCGGCCCGGTACGGCGAGCAGGCCCGATGGCTTGTCGAGGACGATCAGCCGAGGGTCTCGGTAGATGATCCAGCGGGGATCCACATTCGGCACCATAGCCGGTAGATTGTTGCAAACGCGAATCGATTCAGGGAAAGGAACCACATGGCCGGGATTCCCAAAGATGTCTGGTATGCCGGAGGGCTCCGGTTTCAGTGCACGCAGTGTGGCGATTGCTGCTCGGGTGCCGAGGGCTATGTGTGGGTGAACCAGGCCGAGATCGACGGCATGGCGGCGAAGGCCGGCATGACGCCGGAAGACTTCGAGGAGGCCTTTGTGAAGCGAGTCGGTGTGCGGCGGTCGCTCAAGGAGCGCCGCAATGGCGACTGCGTGCTCCTGGACGAAACCACGCGGAAGTGCACCGCCTATGAGGAGCGGCCGCGGCAGTGCAAGACCTGGCCCTTCTGGGATTCGAACCTGCGGTCGCCGGAGGCCTGGGCCGAGGCAGCGGAGGCATGCCCGGGCTGCAACAAGGGCAGCCTTGTGCCCCTCGAAAGCATCGTCGAGCAGGCGGCACGCATCCGGATCTAGCTTTACGCCTGCGGGGCCATCCATGGCCCCCGCAGGCGGAGTGAAAGCCAAGGTTTCCCTCGCCTGCGACGCACGGCCTCCAGCCGTGCAGTCGCGAAAGCCGGAGCAGGCCCGCAAGGGATACGCCGGCGCGAGTGTGAGCGCCATCCATGGCCCCCGCAGGCTTGAGGCCTACACGACCAAACGTCGTTACGGCCAAAAAGCCTGCCCCCCAGGCGGGGCTCTTTTCGACCCTGACACGACACCGGCTACCCGGGCGTTCAAAAACCGGTCGATTCCCCGTTTTTCAGAATTCTCTTCGGCCTTGTCCGAAGCCGCTCCCCATTCTCGCCTAAGAGAGTAGCTCAAAAATCACGGTGTCTTGTCCCTGGGAACAGGAGAGGGCTTTGACCACGCGTCCATTATCGATTGCAATTATTGCTGCAATTTGCCTGACTGCAGCCGTTTCGGTTGTCTCAGGTCCCGGGCCTTTGGCCGCCACTTTGAGCGTGGATCAGGCGAAAAATCTAATCGACGGAGCTGACTCAGAATCAATCCTCTCGCCAGAAGGTGTCAGCGAAGTCGACCCCTCCGTATGCGAGATTCTTATTCGGCACAAAGCAGGGGTGAACCTCAGCGGTCTGAAAGCCATCGATGAGCCAGTCGCCAGGGTCCTCGCAAAGTGTGAGGGACATCTCATCCTCAATGGCCTTGAAGGCGTACCAGACTCGTGCGCCGAAATACTGGCAGGCTGTCCCGGAACTCTTTCGACCAGCGGACTTTCTGAACTTCGATCGGTGGTGCTGGCAAAAAAACTGGCATCTCAAGACTTAGCGATGAACTTGCCCAAAATCACCTCGCTTCCACTTGCGGTTGCCGATGTCCTTGGAAACGCTCGGGCGATTCCGGTTCTTGATAACCTTGAGACTCTGGAAAGTCGTTTGCTCGCTTCGCGTCTCGCAGATCGCGAGGGTGAAGATCTTACGCTCGCTTCCCTACAGAAATTATCGGTGGAAGCGGCTGTCGGACTGAGCGAACATCCATGTGACCTGCGGCTACCTGGGTTAAGATCTATTGACGGACAAGTCGCAGCCGCCCTGTCGAATCATCGCGGAGTTCTTGACCTGGATCAGATAACGGCCATCAAGGATGCCGCCCTTGTTGCACTCTTGGCAAATCAGGGCACGGTCGATCTTGGAGGGCTTGAGTCCATCGGTCACCCTCCGTCCCCAGAAGTGCTCGATGCCATTCGTCAACATGAGGGCATGCTCGGGTTCGATCGACTGAAGCACATTTCACCGGAACTTGCCCGAGCGATTCGGGGTCATCGCGGTGTGGTGACACTGAATTCCGTGGAACGACTTTCAGAGGAATCCGCCAAAGGTCTTGTTGGTGCGGAGGGAGACGTCTGGGTCGACAGCATCACGGTGGCGGCCCCTTTTCTCGAGGTCAAAACCCTGTTGAAACACCGTGGCCCGGGAAGAATCGTTTTGTCCGAGGAACTCAACGACCTTCCGCGAGAACTTTTTAAAGCAGTTGCAACCAACCCTTTTCTTTGTCTCGGAAACGTAGTTGGATGTGGGCGTTGAATACTCCAGTGATACAGGTACCAGCCTCAGTCATCACCCGTACCTAGAACTTCTTGGAGTCGTGAGCGGGCTTCCTGCCATTTCCGGCCAACCGTCCGCGTCGAGCACCCAAGCGTCTGAGCGACTTCAGTCTGGTCGAGCCCGAGATACCACGCCATTCGGAATACTTCCCGCAGATCGTCCGGCAGCGCATCAACGGCGCAATGAAACTGCTCCCATCGCTCCAGTGGAATCGCATCAATGTTGGTGTCTGGGGCTGCCTCGACATGGAATTCCTGGCCACCCTTGGTAGTCCGACGTACGTTTGTATCCTGATTCGTGGCAAACGATGCGGGGCCAGCATATTTCCGAGCGAGGTCGAGTAATTCTCGTTGGATTTGCAAGGCAATCAATCCGATGAGACCACGCGTTGACGCCGGCTGAACCTCGCCGAGGGCCCGATGAAGGCGTATAGCGGCATTTTGGGCGACATCATTCGTGGTTTCCCATCGATGCACACGCGGAAAGTCACCGAGGAGTCGACGTGTCATAAAGCGCAGCCGTGAATCCACAAGCTCAATGATCTTTTCTCTGGCACCGGGATCACCCTTTACCAAGCGTTCAAGGCAGGATGAAACGTGCTGATCAGACTGGGGCGGGGCGGACGAAACTATCTCGTTCGTGAGCAAAAGATGACTCGCGGAGAAGGCGATTGGAAAAACCTTACGACGGTCGGAAAATGAGTGCTTCGAGACTTTGCGGAGACTCGCATTTCGAGGTTACCATGTGTCTTGCGAGGTACTCAAGTGGAGGGATTCACGAAGCCAGCGCCTACTCATTCTTTATTTTTTCAGAGGCGTGGAGGGTGATAGTGGAAAACGGAAGCCACGAAATTGATTTCCATCGCAAGAACCCGTCTGAGCCTGCCGGCGGCAATCGAATTCCGTTCCCTGGAAATTCCGACACATTCGGTCTCACACCACGTCCGCTACCGCGGGCAACCGTGCCCGATCCCCTGCTGGGTGCGGATCTGGGTGATGTGCGTATCGTCCAGATCATTGGCGAGGGAGGCATGGGCCGAGTCTATCGGGGAGAGCAAACGCTACCCCATCGATCGGTTGCTGTGAAAATAATTCGGCATGGCGTTGTCAATGATAAGAACCTGCGCCGCTTCCTGAGGGAGACTGACATACTCGGAGCAGTACAACATCCTGGAATCGCACAGATATTCGCCGCAGGAACGTACTCTGATGGCACCAACAATCTGCCTTTCGTCACCATGGAACTTGTTGACGGTGGAGTGTCGATTACCGACTATGCAAGACAGCTGAGCCATCCGCCGAATGAAGTTTTAAGACTCTTTCGTGATGCATGTCGTGCCGTCGGATGCGCCCATGCCCAAGGTATTGTTCACCGCGACATCAAACCCGCAAACATTCTGGTGGATCGCCGTGGCATGGTGAAAGTAATCGACTTTGGTGTGGCAATCAGTGTTACATCACGTCCGTCAGGGAGCGCATTCAAAACGACCGGTGGACACATGATGGGAACGCTGCAGTACATGAGTCCGGAGCAGGTGCGTGGTGTCGCAAGCGATGTCGACTTCCAGAGCGATGTGTACTCACTCGGGCTTGTGCTCTATGAACTGATTGCCGGAAATCCACCATATGACGTCTCGGAATTATCACTGCACGAAGCAACACGAGTAATTTGCGAGCGATCGCTAAGCACCCTCCAAAAGGATTTGCAGGTGCCGACCGTAGTATCAGTGATTGTGGAGCGATGTCTTCAGAAGCAAAGTCGGAAGCGGTATCGAAACGCGGAGGCACTCGCGGAAGCCGTCGACCGCATTCTTTTGGACGCTTCGTTGGTGAGCGAACTTCGCAAGAGCGGGACGGAGGGGAGTTCACGCTCGACATTCTGGTCATTTAGACGCATTGCGTTGGTAGTGGGTATGGCCGCCGTTGTTTTGGGCTATGTGTTCATCGTTGGATTGGCTCGTAAGGGCATTCAAGCAAATGTACTCGAAAAGGAGTCGCCGGCAGGCTGGGTCGGGCACGGAAATTCTCTGTACCTGTTTTCGAAAGAAAAAGGCACATTGTTGGAAGCCATTGCTGCAGCGCGTCTAAACGGAGTGTCACTTCTCGTTATCGATAATGCAGCCGAGAATGCGTTCGTGACCTCCCACCTCAGAGGTTGGACCTGGCTTGGGCTTGTGAACGAATTTGTCGCGTCCCATGAATCTGGGCAGGAATGGAAAGAGTTTATTGCGACCGGTCGGGGGTGGAGCGTCATTGATGACGGGAGGCAGCCAAGTTTTTTCAACTGGAAGAAAGGTCAGCCACAGGGACATCTCCATGAAACTGGAGCAACGATTCACGAGGATGGAACATGGTGCGACCACTTTTGGACGGATGACAGTTATTTCTGCTTTGAGAAGCCCCGCGAGAAAGAAAAATAGGACGGTTCATGCCGACTGACTTAGGCGGAAACCCACCTTAAGGCAGTGCATCGCCGCTTGCGTAGAGATACAGAACGTGACAAACATCCCTGATCCGTTTGATCATGCACGGCGTGTGCACGGCGTGCTCGGTTTGCCCACTGACCGAGAGACGATTCCGATGCTCCTTCGTCACGAGGATGTGCGGAAGGCGGCAAAGGATTGGCAGACGTTCAGTTCGGATGCTCCGCACCGCGTGCCGATTCCCTCCGAGGAACACCTCCGCAGCGTGCGGCAGTTGCCGCTCGAGGTCGATCCACCAAACCAGAGCGATTACCGCAAACTGGTTGAGCACTTTTTCCTCCGGGCAAGGCAGCCGGAATTTGTTGCCCAGGTGGAAGCGATTACCGAGCGGTTGGTCGCCAACGCGATCAGCCGTGAGTCACTCGAAGTGGTCGGAGAGTTTGCGGTGCCGCTTCAGTCCCGATCATTGACCGTGTTGCTCAACGTGCCAGAAGACGAGTCGGAGCGGTTCATCAGTTGGGGCGTACATGTCTTTCACGGAGCTCAGGGAGAGAATCAGGCAGCGGAACTCGAGCGCTATCTCAACGCGCAGTTTGATCGGGCTGCCATGGCGCCGGGAGAGGACTTTTACGGGCTCCTGACAAGGGCGACATTTCAAGGGCGGCCGCTCACTCGAGATGAGATGCTTGGGTTTGCGAATCTGATGTTTGCCGGTGGGCGCGACACGATCATTCACACGGTTGCGTCAGCACTTGGCTATTTGGCGGAGCGACCGGAAGCGTTGGCTTTTTTGCAGGCCGATTCTGGCCGGATCGTGCATGCGAGTGAGGAGTTTTTCCGCGTGTTCATGCCGCTCACTCATATCGGTCGGGTCTGCCCGGTCGATACCGATGTGCAGGGCATGAAAGTGCGCGCGGGTGACCGCGTCAGCCTCTGTTGGGCATCGGCAAACCTCGATGAGACAGTGTTCGAGGCTGCAGATGAGATTCGGCTTGATCGGCGACCAAACCCGCATGTCGCCTTCGGATTTGGCATCCATCTCTGTCTTGGCGCCGCTCATGCCCGTACCGTTGTGCGCACGCTGCTGGCAGTGCTTTGCCGACGCATCAAGCGAATCGAACTGCTATCGAAGCAGGAGCGCATCGAGCGTACGACGGCCTATGACCGCGCGCTCGGATATGATTCGCTCGTCGTTCGAATGCACCGAGCCTGATGGACCGCTGCCAAGAATCCCAAGGCTAGGATGGCGAGCGTTGCGTTAGATTCGGCTCACCTTACGCTGCGTCGCTGGAGGCGACGCCCCCTTCCGACCTGAGGTCGGCAAGCAACGCGCGGCCAGGATGGCGAGCGTTGCGTGAAACTAGAGTATTCCGACGTGCGTCCGATACGGCTTCATGTGTGATGGCTGATCGAGGAACCAGATTCGCTCCCACTCGTCAGTGATCGCCCGCAGATCTTCCGACGTGTAAATCAACTGTTGTGCACGGCGGATCGGGTCGGCCGAGTACATCGGAATGAGACAACCCGTAGTAGTGGCTAGCAGGGTTACGGCAAGCAGCAGATAAACGGCCTTTCTCATCGTTCGGTCCTCCTGACCTCTTTCGAAATTCGTGTGTAGCCAATCCCTTGGCCCGATCGCGATGTCGATTTGTGCTGATAGGCCCGGCCGCGGTTTGCCTAGACTACCGGCCTTTCCGGTAGCCCGTCATCGGTCAGGGGCCAGCATCTTCGGCGGGATCGTGATCCATGTAGTTTCCGTCGATCCAGGCGGGCGGGGAATCGAGTTTGCCGATGTCCCGCACCCGAGCTTCCATCTCCTTGCCCGGCTTAAAGGTGACCACGAACTTTGCTTGAACCGGAACCTGCTCTCCCGTGCGAGGGTTGCGTGCCATACGGGCTTCGCGCTTCTTGATCTGGAACACCCCGAAATTTCTCAGTTCGATGCGACCCTCACGGACCAGCGCTTCGACGAGGGCGTCGAACGTCCGCTGGACCAGTTCCTTGGTGCGAAGCTGGGGAAGATCGAGTTGTTCGGAAATTGTCCGGACGATGTCTTTCTTGGTCACGGCTCCGACGCTCCAACCGGTGGCTGGGAATCGCCAGAAGCCTAGGAGTGCCAAGCACTAGTGTCAACTTTCCGCCCCGGCGGGACGGCCGGAAACCGGTCCTTGGCCTCAGACAGTATCGGCTGTACGACCCGCAAACTTGACCCAACCCGACTTTTTTGGCCCGGCGAACTCTGGGGTGTGGGGAAAACGGCTCAGGGGGGATAAAACATTTGATATCCATGTCGCAGCCGTCGCCCAGCCCTTCCGATCTACCGGCCCGCCCGGTCGACCTCTCGGTATCGCTCGGCCGGCTGCGGCTGCCCAATCCCATCCTCGTCGCTTCCGGCACATTTGGGTACGGCCGCGAGATGGTCGGGTTCGTCGACCTGAAGCGGCTCGGCGGCATCGTGCCGAAGACAATCACCCCGCTGCCCAGGCAGGGCAACGTGCCGTGGCGGACTGTGGAAACGGCGGCCGGTCTGCTCAACTCGATCGGCCTCGACAATGACGGCGTCGACGCTTTTCTGCGCAAGCAGTTGCCCTTCCTGCGAGACTGTGGTGCGCCGGTGATCGTGAGCATTGCCGGCGCGAATCAGGTGGAGTTTGTGCAGCTGGCCGATCGTCTCGAAGGGGTGCCGGGCATTGTGGCACTGGAACTCAATATCTCCTGCCCAAACGTCAGCCATGGTGTCGACCTCGGCACCGATGCCGAGATGTGCCGGAGCGTCATCGCGGGTGTCCGCGGCGTGACGCACCTCCCGGTGCTCGCCAAGCTCACACCGAATGTCACCGACATCGTGGCGATCGCCCGGGGTGCCGAAGACGGAGGCGCTGATGCCTTAACGCTGATCAACACCTGCCAGGGAATGGCCGTCGACTGGCGGCGGCGCCGACCACTGCTTGGCAACGTGGTCGGCGGCCTCAGCGGGCCGGCCCTCAAGCCGATCGCGTTGCGCTGCGTCCATCAGGTACGGCAGAAGCTCTCCATCCCCATCATCGGCGTGGGAGGCATCATGACGATCGACGACTGCATGGAGTTTTTCGTGGCCGGTGCCTCGGCCGTACAACTCGGCACCGTAAACTTTGCCGCTCCCCTGACCAGCACCGAAATCCTCGACGCCTTGCCAGCTGCCCTCGGTGAGCTTGGCGCCGCCTCCCTGGCCGACGTGGTCGGCACTCTCGTCCTCCCCACGCGGCAGCCCTGCGTGGCCTCCTCGGAACCAACCCTCGATGCCCACTGATTCGCCTTCCGCCCCCGCCCAGCCAGCCCGTGTGCTCTCCGGCATCCAGCCGACCGGCCGCTTTCACTGGGGCAACTACTTCGGCGCCATCCGGCAATACATCGAGCTTCAGGCCGCTGGTGATGCCTACTACTTCATCGCCGATCTTCACGCCCTGACCACCGTCCGCGAGCCCGACCGGCTGCGGAGCTTCGTGCATGATGCCGCCGTCGATCTGCTCGCGCTGGGCCTCGATCCGGCGCGGGCCACGCTCTTCGTACAGTCGGATGTTCCGGAGGTGACGGAGCTCACCTGGCTCCTGATGACCGTCTGCCCGATGGGCCTGCTCGAGCGGTGCCACGCCTACAAAGACAAGAAGACCCGCGGCCTGCCGGCCGACGCCGGCCTCTTCGCCTACCCCGTGCTGATGAGCGCCGACATTCTGGCCTATGACGCCACGCTCGTGCCCGTCGGGGAAGACCAGGTGCAGCACATCGAGGTCTGCCGTGATCTGGCCGGCTCCTTCAATCATCTGTACGGGGATGTGTTTACGCTCCCTGCGCCGCGGCTCGTGGCCGGGGGTGGGCGGGTGCCGGGCACCGACGGCCAGAAGATGTCGAAGAGCTACCACAACACGATCGAGGTGTTCGAGGAACTTCCGGCGCAAAAGAAAAAGATCATGCGGATCACCACCGATTCGCGTCCGGTCGAGGAGCCGAAGGATCCTGACGACGACCATCTCTTCGCGCTCTACTCACTGATGGCCGATGAGGCCGATGTGCAGCGGATGGCGGAGCTCTATCGGCGGGGCGGCTTTGGCTACGGCGAGGTGAAGAAGGCCCTCGTCGAGGCCGCCGACGCTTTCTTTGCCGACGCGCGGGCCCGCCGGGCAGAACTCGAGGCCGACCCGGAGCGAATCGCCGCCGTGCTTACCGACGGAGCGGCCCGGGCTCGGGAGCAGGCGGGGCGGGTGCTCATGCGAGCTAGGCAGGCCTGCGGGCTGACGCCAGCAGGAAGGCAATCATGACCGTCCTCGGCATCGGCACCGATATCACGGAAGTGCTGCGGATCGCCCAGATGATCGAGCGCCACGGCGAACTCTTTGTCGGCCGGGTCTACACGGCGGCGGAGATCGACTACTGTCGCAGCCGCCGCATGGCGACGCAGCACTTCGCCGGCCGCTGGGCCGCCAAGGAGGCCGTGCTCAAGGCGCTCGGCACCGGCTGGCGGAAAGGCATCAGTTGGCGTGATATCGAGGTGCTCAACGGCACTGGCGGCCGCCCGACCGTGACGCTGCAGGGGGGCACCCGGGAAATCGCCGAACGGATGGGGATTCGCTGCGTGCTCGTCAGCATCTCTCACTGCCGCTCCCATGCCACGGCCTACGCCACCGCTCTCGACGAGACGCCGCCGACGTTTTCCGTCGATATGCCGTGGGTGTAGGGCCGCGAGGGGTTGCCCGTACCACATCGCCGGACGCTCGCTGCGGCCCTCCAGGCCTTCGCTCGCTCGGAGGAAACCTCGCTTTCGCCATCCTGGCTGCGCTCGGTTTCCTACGCCGGCTC
>JAQBZA010000096.1 GCA_027622795.1 Planctomycetota bacterium
ATCGGCATGCAAGGCCCGCGACCAGCCCCCCTTGTTCCCGTCGGCCTCCATCAATACGCGACGGCCATCGGCCAATTCCAGCACAAGCCGCACCGGCGTTGCCCCAGCATGCCGCCGAAAGAGGTCGGCCAACTGATCGAGCGTGGTCGTATCGTGACGGGGATCAAGCAATTTCACCGTCAGGCTCTTCACCGGATGGCTCCATGCTTCCGCAATCGGCACGAGATCATTGACAACGAGATTGGTTTCCTCACTACCGGTTCGTCGATCGATCGATCCCATCACCACCACGACTGCGTCGGGCTGGATCCAGTCGCCCAGCCGGGCATATTCCTCGGGCCAACAGATCGTGCGGACCAAACCATCAATATCTTCGAGATCAAACATCGCGTAGCGGGTGTGGTTGGACCCCGGCCGCGCCTGCTTTGTATTGGAGAGCTTCAACGCTGCAACGAGCCCACCGATCACGACCGAACCCTTCGCTGGCACAGCAGCCAGCCCCGCCGCGCCATGTGTGCAGATCGTCTCGAGGAGATCGGCATACTCCGCCAGCGGATGGCTATGGACGTAGTAGCCGAGCACCTCCTTCTCCTTCGACCGCATGTCGAGGTCGGAAAGCGGTGGCACATCTGGCAACACACTCGACGGCTGCTCTTCCATCACTTCCGGCACAGTTTCGAAGGCGTCGAAGAGGTTTTTCTGGCCGCTTTTCCGATCGGCTACCCGGGCCGCGCCGGCTGACATCGCTCGCTCGATGCCGGCCAAGATCGCCCCCCGATGCCCCTGTGGCCCAGCGAGTGAATCAAGAGCACCGGCCTTCGCCAGGCTTTCCATCGCGGTCTTGTTGACCAGCGACGGATCGACACGGCCACACAGATCATAGAGATCACGAAACGGTCCAGCCGCCACCCGCTCCGCCACGATCACTGTCGCGGCCTGCTCACCACAGCCCTTGATGGCGGAGAGGCCGAAAAGAATCCGGCCATCAGCGACGGTGAAGTCGACGCCGGAGGCATTCACATCGGGTGCCGCCACCTCGATCCCCATCCGCTTGCAATCCTCGATGTGCTCAACAAGCGCATCCTTCTTTTTAAAGTTCCGGCCGGGAATATCGCCCGATAAGAGCGCGGCCATAAACTCGGTCGGGTGATGTGTCTTGAGGTAGGCCGTCTGGAAGGCAAGTAACGCGTAGGCAGTGGAGTGGCTCTTATTGAAACCATAGCCGGCAAACTTCTCGATCAGGCTGAACATGTCGGCCGCCTCCGACTTCGACAGCCCCTGGGCCTGAGCCCCGGCCATGAATTGCTCCCGGAAAGCAGCGATGGTTTCAAGCTTCTTCTTGCTGATTGCCTTGATGCACGTGTATGCCTTGGACAGCTCGATACCGCCGAGCCGCTCAAGGATTCGCATCACCTGCTCTTGGTAAACCATCACGCCGTGGGTCTCGGCGAGCACGTCTTCCATCACCGGATGGAGAAACTCGGCCCGCTTGCGGCCGTGCTTCACATTGACGTATTCATCGACCATGCCCCCTTCGAGCGGCCCCGGCCGGTAAAGCGCATTGACGGCCACAATGTCGAGGAAGTGGTCGGGCTTCATCCGCTGGAGCAGATCGCGGATGCCGCCGCTCTCGAGCTGAAAGATGCCCTTCGTCTCGCCGCGACAGAGCGTGGCAAAGGTCTGCTTGTCGTCGAGCGGAAAGGCAAACGGATCCAGCCGTTGCTGCCGCGTGCTGGAGATGATGTCGAGCGTCTTGGCGACGACCGTGAGATAGCGAAGACCGAGGAAGTCCATCTTCATCAGACCCGCCCGCTCGACATCGCCCATCGCCCACTGCGTGATCACTTCCTCCTTGCCGGTCACCCGCTGCAGCGGCACATATTCCACGAGCGGCCGATCGGCGATCACCACCGCGGCGGCATGCGTGCCGACGTTGCGGGCCAACCCCTCGATCCGGCATGCCAGATCGACCAGCTCCCGCACCTCGGGATCCTCGTCACAGGCGGCGGCCAGCTGCGAGCCCGGCGCCGTCGCCTCCTCCAGCGAGATGCCGAGCTGGTCGGGCACGAGCGCCACGATCTGGTCGACCCGCGGCACCGGCAGGCCAAGGGCGCGGCCCACATCGCGGATCGCGGCTCGGGCGGCCAACGTGCCAAACGTACCGATCTGGGCAACGTTGGCCTCACCATACTTCTGCTTCACATAGTCGATCACCTCCCCCCGCCGCTCCTTGCAGAAGTCGATATCGATATCAGGCGCTTCCAGTCGGTTGACGTCGAGGAACCGCTCAAAGAGCAGGTCGTATTCCAGCGGGCAGACATGGGAGAGATAGAGCGCATATGCGACCAGGGCGCCCACGCCTGAGCCTCTCGCCGCCGCCGGAATGCCCTGCTCGCGGGCATGCCGGACAAAATCCCAGACGATGAGAAAGTAGCTGGCGAACCCGAGCGTGTTGATCACACCGAGTTCACGATCGAGCCGGTCCATCACGTCGGCGTGCAGATCGCCCCCGATCACGCCATCGACCCACCGCTTCGGCTCGGTGCGATACCGCTCGCGCAGGCCTTCCAGGCACAGCCGTCGTAGTTCATCAGCCGCGGTTTGCCCCGCCGGCACGTCGAACCCGGGGAAATGTCGCTTACCGAGATCGAGGTCGATCGCCACTGTGTCGGCAATCTCTTGACTGCGGGCCACGGCCGCACTGATCGTGGTGCGGTCAAGGCCGCTGAAAGCAGCATGCATTTCAGCGGGGCTCTTGAGGTAGAACTCGCTCGAGTCCATCTTCATGCGGCTGGCATCGTTACGAAACCGGCCAGTGTTCACGCACAGCAGGATGTCTTGGGCTTCGGCGTCTTCACGGTTGACATAGTGACAATCACAGGTGGCCACCGGCGGCACCCCCATCTCGTGGGCCAGTTCAAGGGCGACATCAGTGATTTGACGCTGAAGTTCGAGACCGTTGTCTTGGATCTCGATGAAGTAGCGATCGCCAAACGTCTTCCGAAACCAGCCCACGATGTCACGGGACCGAGCCAACGACTCCTGCTGCTCGCGGGAACTACCGATCAGTGACCGGCTGAACTCACTCGACAGGCAGCCGGAGAGGCAAATGATCCCCTCACTGTGAGCCGCGAGAATCTCGCGGTCGATCCGCGGTTTGAAGTAAAAACCCTCGAGGTAGGCCTTGGTGGCCAACTGCAGGAGATTGGCAAAGCCAACACGATCCTGAGCCAGCAGTGTGAGGTGAAAACTCGAATCCTTCTGATTACCGGCATCCTTCTGAAAGCGACTGCCGGGAGCGATGTAGGCTTCGTAGCCGATGACCGGATTGATACCAGCTTTCTTCGCAGCGGAGTAAAACTCGAGAGCGCCGTGGAGATTGCCATGATCAGTGATGGCAAGGGCGCTCATGCCCAAATCGACCGTCCGCTCAACAAGCCGATCGATGGTGCTTGCACCGTCGAGCAGACTATAGTGACTGTGGCAGTGGAGGTGGGCGAAGGGAAGCGTGCTCATCCGTGGGCCTCGCGAAGGATGGCCAACAGTTTAACGCATGCCGTCTCGCGGTTCACTCACCTTTCGCAGCAACTCCGCCAGCGTGGCCTGAAGGTCAAGGATCGCCTGCCACGGGGCAAAGTCGATCTGCACCGATTCGCCACCGGGCCGCTTCACGGCCGACTCGGTGGCATCGCGGAGTACCCCCTGCACATAGTCAAGTAGTTCCGCGAGTTCGGCGGCCTGCGATGGCCCAAGGGGTGACGGGAGCGGCGGCGGCCCGGCAGGCAACAGCGGCATCCGCGCCTCACCGAGTTCTTCGATGACTTCAGAATCCCGATCGCGGTCATCGCTGCTGATCCGCTCCAGGCGATCCCGCATCGCGCGAGCCCGCTCCGCGTCGGCTGGCGGCAGGCGGGAGGCTATTTCAGCGATGCGGCGCTCGATGTCAGAGTGAGAGCCAATGAGCAGAACCGATCGACCGAGAGCGATGATATCACCATCGCGGACGATCCGTACCTGGATCTCTTCGCCGTTCACTTTCGTGCCGTTCGTACTTTCAAGATCTGTGAGCACGATCTTGTCATTGTCGTACTGGAGTTTGAGGTGGTAGCGGCTGATCCGCTCATCGTTCAACTGGATCGTGTTGCCTTCTTCACGGCCGATGGTCACTGGTGTGGCGATTCCGTCATAGATCTTGCCACGGTCGGCACCATGAAGCACGCGGAGGGTAATTTCAGCCATGGGACTTCTACGGGGAAAATTCCTTGCCTTCCTTTAGGATATCCGAATTTCCCAGTGCTGCCCGCCCGGTGGTCTTGTCACCCCCCGCGCACATCGGCCCTAAAATCGCTACGATCTATACCGAGTTGCGTCCGTAGCTCAATTGGATAGAGCATCGGTCTTCGGAACCGAGGGTTGCAGGTTCGAGTCCTGCCGGGCGTATTTGAGTTGATGATCCAGCGGCGGAGCGAGGCCCGCAGGGATTGCGACGCCAGATAGCCAGCCTGCAGGTTCGAGTCCTGCCGGGCGTACTGGTGGCGTGGGGCCGATGCACGCAGCGGATGTGCCAGTTCGATACCGTCGTCATTCAGGTTTATCCGGTTGCAGAATTACTTTCGCTCCGGCGCCCGTCTGGCTGATACGACCGGAGTGATGCCCGCATGAAGCGCTCCACCGACATTCGGGTCACTGGCGTGGCCGTCTTCCTTCTGGACGTGAAGACCCGACTCCCGCTGAAATTTGGGAACCAGATTGTTGATTCCGTTACGGTCGCCCGTGTGGCGGTCGCCGTCGAAACGGCGGCCGGCCGCCGAGCAATCGGATGGGGTGAAACGCCACTGGCTGTGCAGTGGGGCTGGCCGTCGTCCTCCCCGCTCGCACCACGATTGGCAGCGATGGTGCAACTGACTCTCAACTGTAGCCGCAGCCTGCTCGACTCTGGCCTCTCAGGCCATGCTCTGGAGATCGGGCTTGCATTTCGGCGTGAGGCGCTTTCCGCGTTGGCTGGTGGCATCGCGGTGCCGAATCAACCGGAATCGCTCCCGGAACTGGCCTCGCTGATCTGCCTCAGCCCCCTTGACGTGGCCCTTCACGATGCGTTTGGCGTGGCCAACGACATCGATACCTACCACAGCTATACGGCTGACTTTCTGACATGCGATCTGGCAGACCTCTTCGCCGAGCCTGCTCAAATGGCCAGCTTCCGCGGCCTCTATCCGAGTGATTTTCTCGAATTCCCCGCACCGCGGCAACTGCGCGCCTGGCATCTGGTCGGCGGGCTTGATCCCTTGACGAGTGCCGATGCTCCGGAAGACCTGCCGGCGGACGGTCATCCGGTCTTGCTCGCGGACTGGATCGCACGCGATGGCCTTGACGCCCTCAAGGTGAAGCTCCGCGGCGATGACCTCGAATGGGACATCGACCGGCTGTTGCGTGTGGCTGCCATCGGCCATGTCAGAGGCGTTCGTCATTACTGCGCCGACTTCAACTGTACGGTCACCGATGTGGGATACGTGCACGCAGCCCTCGATGCCATCGCCAGCCGCGATCCCCTCCTCGCCGGCCAACTCAGCTATGTCGAGCAGCCTTTTCCGTATGACCTCACAGCAAACCCGATCGATGTCAGTTCGCTGTCCTCACGGACACGACTCCTCCTCGACGAAAGCTGCCATGACTGGACGTTCGTGAAACGGGGCCATGAACTGGGCTGGAATGGTGTGGCACTCAAGACCTGCAAGACGCAATCCGGGGCACTTCTGTCGCTGTGCTGGGCAAAGCATCACGGCCTGCATGTGATGGTGCAGGATCTCACGAATCCGATGCTGGCCATGATTCCCCACGCGCGGCTGGCAGCCCATGCCGGTACCTTCGCCGGCGTGGAGACGAACGCATGTCAGTTCTATCCCGAAGCTTCAAGCTGGGAGGCGCGACTGCATCCGGGGCTGTATCGCCGGCGGGCCGGCTACATCGAGTTGACGAGTCTGACTGGGCCAGGCTTCGGGCAACGGGTAGCTGAGATCAGCCGACCACTGCCGGAGCCGACGCTCGTGGTTGGTACCATCGATCAACGCGACTGGCGACTATCTGCGCAGTGGTGACGCGACGGCATCCCAAAGATCAACCCTCCTGAGAGCGCATCCAGGTAGCGACGATGGGCCGACCTGAGAAAGGGAGGTGAGCGGGTCGGCGAACGCTCGAGAAGCGTTGGGCGTATCCTCGCCCCGCGACAATCCGAGCGACCGCGAAGTGGCGACTTTTGCCACCCTCGAGCCGGCGATACACGCAGGCTGGATGTGCTCTAGTCACCATGAAGCTGTCGCAGCCGGCCTGAGAGCCGCAGGATCAGCTGCACCCGCTCGAACTGGTCGAGCCAGTCGGATGTGACCGCGGCAATGAGTTCATCGGCCGGCGGTACGACGCCGGTCGCACAGCTCGAGCCCAACTGCGAGGAAGCCGCCGACCGGTAGGCGGCGAGTGTCCTGTCTCCGTAGAAAAGCACGAGCTGCCAGTCTTCGCTGAGAAACGCCGCCGTCGGCACCCGCTGCCCACCGCACACTTTTAAGTGGGCCGCGATGTCGGGATGGGCGTCGCGATCGAGAAACCGGACGTCAACCGCCGGCGATGCCGCGGCAAAGTGGTCGAAGATCGGGCATTGATTGACACAGTCGCCACACCAGGCCCCCGCTAACACCATCACCGGCATTCGCCGCACAAAACCTCCGAGCAACGTCTTCTGCTCCGGCGTGAGTGACACCCGCGCATGGAAAGCATCCCAGCGCGCCCGCTGTTCAGCCGTGGCAAAACGATCAAGAAATTCACCGTAGCGAAGGGCGGCGTTGAAGGCGGTCTCCCAGGCCTCCCCAGTCGGCGGCATGCCCGCTCCGGGAACCGGCTGAACGGCGGGGTGAATCGTGTTGGTGATCGATGGCGTCGCGTGCATGCTGGAATTCCTTGTCTCGATTCCTTGTCTCGTTCGGTGACTCGTGTCGTCGAAAGCATACCGTTTCACCAAGTTTCGCCACCCACCCACCTCACCTGGAACGTCTCTGTGCTGGAGAACTGGGCAAGAACAAGGGACGGGTTTCCTTGCTTTCCCGTGGCGACAAGCGGCCTTGACCCGCCAAAAGCCGATCCCTAATGTCCGCCTCGCCTGAAGGCTGAGGGGTTTGACGTAAACCCCACTCGAAGCGACGCGGCAGCACGGATGCAGCCGCCGCTTCGAGCAGGGCATAGGGCGACAACCGAACAACTCGTTTCCGTCCAATCGCTCCCGGAAACGGTTCAGTTTCTCCGCCCCCCTGGGAACTGGACCGTTCCGGGGGCCTTTTTTGTGTCGTTTGGCTGCGTATTCTTTCGGCATGCCATCCAACCCGCCACCCGGTGCCGAAAAGATCATCCGCTGGATCATGGTCGCGATCGTGGTCTGGGGGATCGCCCATGCCATCGGCGCGTGGACGCTCAACCACGATGCCCGCCGACCACTGGTTGTCCTCGCCTGCGTGGCCGCGTTTCTCGGCTTCTGGGCCGCGCTGTTGGCTGCCCGGCGTCGCCGCGTGAATAATTCCTCGCGGTAATCGCACAGGGTCGATGCCACCCCGGGAGGCGTTACAATGTCGATCGTTCTCGGTTCGAGTCTCGACAACGGCCTCACCGTGCCCCCCAACGGGCAGCCCGATATGGCCCGCGAGGAAAGCGTCACCAGCCTCACGATCGGCCAGTATCTGATCCGCCGTCTGGCCGACTACGGCATCCGGCATGTCTTCGGCCTCCCTGGCGATTACGTGCTCTCGTTCTATTCGATGCTGGAGAAGAGCCCGCTCGATCTCGTCAACTGCACCCGCGAAGACTGTGCCGGCTTTGCCGCCGACGGCTACGCCCGCGTGCATGGCATGGGGGCCGTGTGTGTCACCTACAGCGTGGGTGGCCTGAGCCTCGCCAACTCGATCGCCGGAGCCTATGCCGAGAAGAGCCCCGTGGTGCTCATCTCCGGCGCACCCGGCCTCGGTGAACGGGCGAGCGACCCGCTGCTCCACCACCGCGTACGGGAATGGCAGACGCAGTTGGAGGTGTTCGACAAGCTCTGCGCGGCGAGCCTCGAGATCAATGACCCGGCCACCGCCTTCCGCGACATCGACTTTCTCCTCGACACCGCCTACCGGCTCAAGCGACCGGTCTATCTCGAACTGCCCCGCGACATGGTGACGGTGGTGCCGCAGCAAATCCGCGCCTTCGTGCGGCCACCCGATACGAGTGATCCGCACGCCTTGATCGAGGCGGTGAAAGAGGCTGCACACAAGATCGAGGCGGCCAAGAAGCCGGTGATTCTGGCCGGCGTGGAGCTTCACCGCTACGGCCTGCAAGACGAAGTCGTGGCGCTCGCCGAGGCGGCCGGCATTCCGATCGCCTCCTCGATGCTCGCCAAGAGCGTGATCAGCGAGGTGCACCCGCTCTATATCGGGCTCTACGAGGGGGCCCTCGGCCGTGAGGAGGTGACCCGCTTCGTCGAGGAGAGCGACTGCATCATTCTGCTGGGCATGCTCCTCACCGACATCGATCTCGGCATCTTCACCGCCAAGCTCGATCCCACGAAGAGCATCTACGCCACCAGCGACGAGCTACGGATCAGCCACCATCATTTCCACAACGTGCGGCTGCAGGACTTCATCCGCGATCTCGCGCTGGCGAAGCCGAATGCAGCGCCGCGGGAACTGCCCCCCTCACCCACCGCGGCCCAGGGCCCCTACACCCTCGACTCCGACCGACCGATCACGACCACTCGACTCGTCCGCCGGCTCGACGAGTCGCTCGATGACAAGACGCTCGTGATCGCCGACGTGGGCGACGCCCTCTTCGCCTCGAGCGAACTGGTGATCCGCGGAAAGACCGAGTTTCTCTCGCCCGCTTACTACACCTCGATGGGCTTTGCCGTGCCGGCGGCCCTCGGCGCGAAGATGGCCCGCCCCGACCTGAAGGTGATCGCGCTGGTGGGCGACGGTGCCTTCCAGATGACTGGCATGGAGCTCTCCACGATCGTGCGACGAGGGCTGGCCGTGACAGTAATCGTGCTCGACAACAAGGGCTACGGTACCGAGCGGGTGATCCACGAGGGAAGCTTCAACGACATCAACCCCTGGCAGTATCAACTCCTCCCGCAGGTGCTCGGCGGCGGCACGGGCTACGAGGTTCATACCGAAGGCGAATTCGACGACGCGATCCGCGCCGCTCTCGCCGACTCTTCCGGCATGAGCATCATCCGCGCCCACATCGCCCTCGACGATCACAGCATCACGCTCGGCCGCATCGGCGCCGGCCTCGCCCGCCGCAACCGCGGGTAAATGGACGTCACGAAACCCTCGCCATCCTGGCCTCGCTTTCCTTGGCGAACCTCCGTTCGCTCTCGTAAGCCCGCCCGCTGTTTCACGGAAAGCTCGCCATCCTGGCCTCGCTTTCCTTGGCGAACCTCCGTTCGCTCTCGTAAGCCCGCCCGCTGTTTCAC
>JAQBZA010000097.1 GCA_027622795.1 Planctomycetota bacterium
ACCGCTGATCGTGCCTGAGCGGGATCTGTACGGCCAGCTTCGTGAGGCCGGTTCGACGGTCGGCGGCGGCGGTCTTGGGCAAAACACGGTCTTTGACCGCGGGGCCATCGACCGCGTCGATGATGACCGTCCGACGATGTATTTCGTGACACCGGTCGATGGTGCGGCCGGGGATGTCAATTCTGCTGCCAACGTCGTGCGGCTCGAGCGGGCTGATGCGACCGGTCGGACCCAGTTTGTCTTGCAGTTGACCGACGTCGGCATCGGCATTGACGACCTGAGCGTGACCACTGGCGCGTTTGCGTTGCTCTTCCGTCCGACCGGGCCCTTGAACAATTGGGCAACCGATTGGGCCACCGACGCGGAAGTCGTCAAACTTATCGACGGTGAGGATTACATCTTCACCTATCTCGACAGCACGAAGACGGCCCTCTTCGAAGCTCCGTCCGTGTGGCCACTTGGTGAATACCTGATCGTTGTCAACAACATGACTGGGCAGGCGACGACGGCCGCAGAGGTCGCAGCCCGGATCAACACGATTGATGAAAACGATGCGACGATCACGCTTGAGGATGGTTTCGGTGGCGCGTTCGCGGCGACGGCTGTGGCACTGACGGTGAATGGTGTCGTTCAGCAGAACGTGTTGGCGACGGTCACGCTGGCAGGAGTGCTCGCGGTCACGGATAACGGGGTGAACGGTGCTGCCAATACGGTTCTTCAAAACCTTGAAGAAGGTGACGTGCTCGGATTCGCCCTTCCCGCCGCGGTCGGTGCCAATCCGCCGATCGAGATTTTGGCTGATACGATTCGTGTCAGCAGCCTCACTCCTGCGGCACGGGCGTTTGCCGTCAGTTCACTGGTGACTGTTGACGGTGTTCAGCGTACCGTCGATGAAATCTTGCCCGGTGGCGCGATCAAACTCTCAGCGGCTGTCGATGTGGCCCGGAATGACAGCGTCTCCCTCTCGTTCAGTGCCGAACCACTCCGCGATATGGCGGCGAACCTGCTGCAAAACAATGATGTGGCCGGAGTAGGATCAACGGCATTTGGGGTGGCCCTGCTCGCGGCACCGGGGGTGGTGACCGACATCGCCGTCGTCGAACCCGTCGGTGTAGACCAGGTCACGCTTGAGTTCACACCCCCCGTTATCGCGCAGCGTGGTGGTCGCGAAATTGAGAATTACATCATCGAGCAATCACTCGATGGAGTCACTTGGACACCGTTCAACGACGGTGTTTCGGCGACACCTCAAATCACGGTTACCGGTCTCCAGAATGGCACGTCCTACCGGTTCCGTATCGCTGCCCATAACGGCATTGATCAAGGGCCGTGGGCGGTCTTTGGACCCGTTGCCCCGATGCGGGTACCCACGGTGACGCTCGTGACCGACGGAGGGAACGACGGGATTACGAATGATGGCGCCGTGACAGTGGGTCTGATTGAGCCCAATGCCACTTGGGAGTACAGCGTCGACAGTGGCGTCAGTTGGGTGCCCTCAGACGGTTCCACTGAGTTCATGCTGGGGGAGGCTGTCTACGCGGCCAATGACGTGCAGGTGCGGCAGGTCATGCACGGTTTCGTGAGTGGCGTTGGAACCTTCCTTGATGCTACGCCAGCGGCGCGGGGGGTCGAAATTGACACCACTCGTCCAGCCGCGCCGACCTTCGCACTCGCGACTGACAGCGGTCGTGACCAGACTGATGGCGTCACCAATCCGGCTGCCGTGAACGTGACCGGCCTTGAGCCCGGGGCGGCGTGGGAATACACGACCGATTCAGGAATCAATTGGACGGCTGGCGCGGGTGCGTCATTCAATATCCCACTCGATGGATATTATCCCGCGGGAACAATCCGGGTCAGGCAGACCGATGTCGCAGGGAATCGGAGCGTCGACTCATCTGGTGTTGATTGGGATGCCGGTGGTCGGGATTTGATCGGCACGTTTGCCGCCGAGACGTTGATGGGCACCGCCGATGGCGACCTGCTCGTCGGCAATGGTGGGCTTGACACGCTCATCGGCAACGCGGGAGCCGATTATCTCCGCGGTTCGACCAACTCGGATCTGGTGGAGGCGGCCCAACGATCCACCGATGCAGACACACTCTTCGCCGGGGCAGTGTCGACACTCGATGCCAATAGTGGAATCTATGCTGAGAGCCAGGAACCGGCGATCGTGCCAAATAGTATCGCCGCATGGAACAGCCTTCGTGGAACGAATGTCTCTTGGGCTGATCATCATGATGACGCACTTGTTGGCGCGAACATCCTGGAAGGCCGCGGCGGCGATGACATCGCGGTGGCATCTTCCCAGCGAGACATTTTCCTCTACCGGTCGCTTGCAAACGCAGATTTGGCGGGAGCCAACGGTGGTGCAGGGATGACTGCCCAGCAGTTTCTCGGCACCGATGTCATCCACAACTTCCGCATCGGTGTTGACGCGATCGCCGTGGTGATCACGATCGCCGGCGATGACTTCACCTTCTACGGTGGAAATCAGCCGGCTGATGATCCTGGAAACGATCAGTTCAGTCTCTTGGCCAGCGGCAATGGCTGGACATGGACGAGGACAGGAGCCGATTCCGGCACGCTGTCGTTTGCTTCCGCGGCGGTGGGCAACGTCAACCCCGGTGGTACCGGCAGTGAGGGCAACTTCTCGATCGAGTTCGTAGGCCTGCAGGGTGCGGTGCCGGAGTCGACGAATGCCGTCGTGAACCCGGACCCGACGGCGGCCGATGCGTTCTTCCTCGGACGCGTCGTCGGCGGTACCGCAAACAACGACTACCTGCTTGGTGATGCAGCCATCGACACGTTTGTCGGTGGCGATGGCGCGGACTATCTACGCGGCGAAGATCAGGGCGCCACGGACGAGGCCCTGAACAATGCGAGCGACGTGGATGTGCTCTTTGCCGGACGGCTGTCGAACCCGGATCCAATGAACGGGGTATACGGCGAGAGCCAGCAGTTGCCAATCACAAGCTCCGTCGTGAATGCAGACTTTTCTGCAATCTACGCCCCGTGGACGACGCATCACGCAGATGTGCTGAGAGCGTCGAACATTCTGGAGGGTCGGGGCGGCAACGACATCGCGGTGGCGTCGAGCCAGCGTGACGTGGTGCTCTACAAGACGTTCAGCAATCAAATGCTCGCTGGCGCGAATGGCGGCCAGGGCATCACGGCTGCCTCCTTCCTTGGCACCGATGTCATCCACAATTTCCGAATCGGCACCGACTCGATTGCGGTCGTAGTGGATCTCGGTGGTGCGGATTACACGTTCTATGGTGGAGCCATGCCGCAGGACGGGGCCAGTCAGTTCAGCCTGCTTGCCAGCGGCAACGGCTGGACGTGGACCAAGACAAGCGCCACTTCCGGAACACTGTCTTTTGATTCAAGCGGGATGGCAAATGCCCTCAACGCCGGTGGAAATGGTGCCGAAGGTGACTTCTCGATCAACTTTGTCGGCCTGCAGGGAATCGTGCCTGACTCGACCGCTGCAGTCACAAATCCGACGGCGGCCGATGCGTTCTTCCTGAATGGAAATGTCAAAACGACTCTTCTGGTCGGTGATCCCACCGGCCAACAGCTGCTAGGAACAGCCGCTGCCGAGACAATCATTGGACTTGCTGGCGACGATGACCTGATTGGGAACGGTGGCCCAGATCTGCTTTCCGGAGGAGACGGCGTCGACTTTGTTCGCGGCGCCACTCACGGGGCCACCCTCGAGGCTACAACGCGGAGTACCGACGCCGATGTGCTCTTTGGCGGTGACTTTTCAGTGTTTGACCCGCTGACGGGCGTCTACGCCGAAAGCCGGCAAGCAGATATTCCCGTGAATGCGTGGAATGCAGCGTTCGCTCTTGAATATGCTCCGTGGGCGGGCCACCACCAGCGGCTCCTGCAGGGAGCGGATATTCTCGAGGCCCGTGGTGGCGACGACACCGTTGTGGCATCGAACCAACGTGATGTGGTGCTCTACAAATCGTTCGCCAATGCCGATCTTGCCGCAGCCGGCATCACGGCCCAGCAATTTCTCGGAACGGATGTTGTTCACAACTTCCGCATCGGGGTTGATTCCATTGCCGTGGTGATGGCGATCGGCGGCGGCGACTACACCTTCTTGGGGAGCGGGGCCGCAGTTTCCCTCTTTACCGCGGGAGCACAGACCGGATTGCTCGCCAGCGGCAACGGCTGGACGTGGATCAAGACAAGCGCCACTTCCGGAACACTGTCTTTTGATTCAAGCGGGATGGCCAATGCCCTCAACGCCGGTGGCATTGGTAACGAGGGCGACTTTAGCATCACGTTTGTAGGCCTGCAGGGTGTCGTACCTGACTCGACCGCTACAGTCACGAACCCGACGGCTGCCGATGCATTCTTCCTCGGCAATCGTACAATCGTCCTCGACACCGTCTCTCCCGCGGCTCCTGTGGTGACATGGCCTGCCGCGGGTGCGTTTACAAACGTGCAACCGAATGTAGGCGGCCTCGAGCCGGGGGCCGGCTGGCGGTTTAGCACAGACGGTGGCAACACGTGGACGGTGGGCGTTGGCAGCAGCCTAGCCCTTCCCAATGCGAACTACCCTGCCAATTCCATGCAGGTCCAGCAGCTTGATCTGGCAGGGAACCCTTCGACCAGTGTCTTAAATCCCGAATTTGCGATCGACACCGTAGCGCCGCAGGTCACCATTGGGATCGAGGCCGGCTCATTGACCGCGCTCAAAGCCGGAGAGACGACACAGATCGAATTCGTGCTTACCGAGTCGGCAGCCCCAGGCAGTTTTGACGCGACTGATGTGTCGGTAAGCAATGGAATACTTGGACCGATCGTCGCCGACAACACATATGTGGGGGTCGGCGAGCGATACACGGCCGAATTTACGCCGGCTGCGGGTTTCACCGGCACTGCGACGGTCAGCGTGATGGCGGGAATGTTTACCGATCTAGCCGGCAATGCGAACCTGGCCAGCAACGCCATCAACATTGCGATCGATACGATCGTGCCAACACTGGCGATTGCCCGCGTGCCGGCGGCGGTGACACCATTGGGAATCGGAGATGTCGCAACAATTGAGTTCCTGCTCAGCGAAGCTGCGGTCGTTACGGCTCCAGGTAGTTTTGTGGCCACGGATATTACGGTCACCGGGGGAACGATTGGTCCGCTGGTCCGTGATCTGAACTTTACCGGCCCGGGCCTGCGGTATACGACGGTTTTCACCCCGTTCGACAACTCCGCCGTCGCCGCGTCGATTAGCGTCGCAGGTAACGTGTTCACAGATTTGGCGGGAAATGGTAATGCCCCCAGTAACGTCCTCGCCGTAGCTGTCGATACAATCGCCCCGACGGTGATCGTGACGAGCGCGGCGGCAGCCCTGAAAATCGGTGAGACGACTCAAGTGACGTTCACGCTTAGCGAAGACGCTGCTACATCTCCGAATGATTTTGTGGTGGGTGATGTAACTCTGACGGGCGGTGTCTTGAGCTCCCCGCTGGCCCGCAATGGAAACATCTACACTGCTACATTTACGCCGGCTGCAGGCTTTGAAGGAAACGCGTCAATCAGTGTTGCCGCAGGTGTTTTCTTGGATGCTGCTGACAACGCCAATGTGGCGAGCAACACCCTGACTCTCAGCGTCGACACGATCGCTCCGACGGTTGTCATCACCAGTTCTGCAGCATCAGTAAAGATCGGTGAAACGACCACGATCACATTTACGCTGAGTGAGGCGACCGCTGTGGCGGCCCCGGGCAGTTTTGTCGCCGGCGATGTGACGGTGAGCAATGGCTCAGGCACGCTTGGGGCAGTGACACTCGACAATGCCTATGGTGGGCCGGGAGTGCGGTACACCGCCGTATTCACGCCGGCCGCAGACTTTGAGGGAACTGCCTCGATCAGTGTGGCCGCGGGAGGGTTTACGGATCTGGCGGGCAACGGGAACGTTGTAAGTAGCACCTTGACTCTGGCGATCGATACAATCGCTCCGACAGTCGCGCTAGTGTCGACAGCGAGCGCCTTGAAAGTCGGTGAAACAGCCACGATCACCTTCACGCTGAGTGAAACGGCAGCTGCGGCCCCCGGAGATTTTGGGGTCGGCGATGTGACTGTGACCAATGGCGTGATGAGTTCGCTGGCAAAAGTCGGAAATGTCTATACAGGCACCTTTACGCCGGCATCCAACTTTGAGGGCACGGCAACAATCAGCGTGGCCGCTGGAGTGTTCACTGACGTTGTCGGGAATGCCAATGCCCCTAGTACAACGGCTCTCCAGATTTCCGTCGATACGAAGCGTCCGACGGTGTTGATCGCAAGTTCAGCGGCATCCTTGAAGCGGGGAGAAACGGCTTCTATCACGTTCACGTTGAGTGAAGCCACTGCTGCATCGCCAGCGGATTTTACGGCTGGGGATGTTACCGTGACGGGCGGAGTGCTCACTTCACCACTGACCCGCATTGGGAATGTCTACACCGGCACATTTACTCCAACTACAAACTTCGAGGGCATTGCGACTCTCCGTGTCAATGCTGCCCGATTCACGGATCTGGTCGGGAATGACAATGCTGCAGGTGTGCCGATTTCAATCACCGTCGATACGCTTCCCCCAACAACGGCCATTTTTGACGCCATTGACGACGTGTCTCCGATCAAGGGACTGATCGGGGCCGGTGGCGTGACCAACGACCCGCAACCGGAGATCTATGGCACGACCAGCGAGCCGATCAGTCAGGTCGAAATCTTCCAGGGAGCGACCTCGCTTGGCATCGCCACCATCAACAATCCGACCAGCACCGGCTGGATCTTTGAGATCCCTGCCGGCGTCATGAGTCAGGATGGGGTTTATTCGTTCACGGCCCGCGGTACCGACCTCGCCGGGAATGTCGGCGTCGAGTCCGCCGCCTTCTCGGTCGTGCTCGACACATCGGCCAACGCTCCCGCGGTGACTGGACCGGTGGCATCGGGCAGTTCTTCCACGCAGCGGATCATCGATCTTCAGGTCACCACCGATGAGCGAGCCAGCCAGATTGAGATTTTCTCCGGAAACACGCGGCTTGGATTTGCCACGCTCGCGGCCGACGGTCGATCGGCCACGTTCCGTACCGGCACCCTGGCCTACGGCACCCACGTCTTCAAGGCGCGCATGACCGACATGGTCGGTAATACGGCAATGTCGGCCGCGTACCAGATCACAATCCAGCAGACGATCACGGATCCGCCGCCGCCGCCGCCACCGCCGACTTCGCCGCCGTCAATCGTAAGGATGATTGACGACATGGGCCCGGTTACCGGAGACGTTGGATCGGGCGGCACGACCGACGACACCACTCTCCAGATCATCGGCACCGCCGCCGCCGGCGAGACAGTTACGGTTGTGGCTGTATCCGGGGGGCAGTCGGTGCCGGTCGGGACGGCCATAGCCGACGAAAACGGTAGTTGGAGCCTCAATGTCGATCCTCCGCTGGCCGACGGAACCTACGCGTTTCGCGCGACGGGCATCGCTGGAGCAAGTGTGGATTACACCGTGACGATCCAACAACCGACGAATCCACCATCTCCAACCACGCCAATCACTGCTGGTGCGGTGTGGGGGCCGGCCACTCCTGCGGGGTTCCAGACGATCGCGCTGAGCTTTACGGAGCCGGTAGCTGGCGTAACGCTCGACGTGATCACGCTCACCCATCGCGGGCGGTCGATCTCACTGCGAGGCGCATCGCTCTCCCCGGCCACCGGGGCTCGGTATGTGCTGACGTTGCCTTCTAGGTTCCTTGATCCACTCGAGGGATACCGGATCATGCTGGCTTATGAGCAGATCCGGAGCATCAGCGATCCGGAGCGCCGACTCGACCAAAACTCGAGCGTGATCATCGTTGGCCAGCCACCCGATCCGGGGCTGTCGCAGGCCTAGCCGATCTTCCTGAGTTGTGGCTGCAAACGAATCTTCTACCAGCGGGCTTCAATTCCCGTCGAGATGCCTTGCAGGAGGACGCTGCCGTTGGTGTTGATGCCGGCGGTGGCGACCTCGCCCGGAAGAGGATCGGCATTGACCACTGAGAGTTGTTCGGCCGGTGTGGCTACGCCGGAGAGCCAGAAGAAGTTGTAGCCCACCCGCCAGGCCAGCCACTGCCGAATTTGGAGCGTTGCATTCACGCCGAGTTCGCCAAAGAAACTGGTCTGCTCGGCCTGGTCGCCCCCGGCGAAAGACAAATTTTCGGGCGCGGTGGCGCCTGGCGAAAAAACGGTCGTTCGTTGGTAGGCAGGGTTATAAAAGATGCCTGCCTTGCCGAGTGCGTTGACACGCAGCCAATTGCCCAACTCCCAGACCCGCAGATCACAGCCGGCTTGGCCACCGTAGAGATCATTCCCGGTGATCACATTGAAGACATCCTCACCAAACGGGCTTTGGTCAGTGATTGCGAGGCCGGCGTTCCATTGCACCCAGCGGAATC
Source organism: Planctomycetota bacterium (assembly GCA_027622795.1). Lineage (GTDB taxonomy): Bacteria > Planctomycetota > Planctomycetia > Pirellulales > UBA1268 > CACORA01. Next base: position 8,436 of record JAQBZA010000097.1, read on the forward strand.
CTGCCAGCCACGTCACCACATCGGCACGCCGCCGCCAGTTCAATTCCGCAGACTGGATGGCCCCGCTCGACGTTACTGTCGCCGTGCTGATCTGGTCGAAGCGGAGGCCGGCGAGATCGAGCTGGTCATAACTTCCGGGCGGAAGTGTCCGTTGGCCCTGAAAGCCATCAACCGTGAAGTAGTTGCCCTCAATTGAATAGCAGTCGTCCAAATGCAGAAAGAGGCCGAATCGCGGGCCTCCTGTGGCCGGTGTCTGGAGGTCATTGGCGTCGAGGGCCACCGGGCCGGCGGTGCCAATCCCAAAGAGCGGACGGCTGGCGATGTTGTTTTGCCAGAGGAGAAGGGCGTCGACCTGGGCCGTCCATCGCGGCCACGTGTCGTGCAGAATCAGGTTGAACCAGCCCCGGCGGCAGCGTTCACAGTCGCCGCACCCACCGCAGGAGGGGGATGCCTGCTGCCAGTCCTGCCAGGAATTTTCCGCAAAGCTGTCCCCGACCACCACGTCCCCGAATCCCGAGCCGTGATCGTCCTGCATGACGATGGTTTCACCGTCGGACGCAGACTGGGCGTGGGTCGCGAGGGACCAGCTGCCTAGGACGGTGGCCAGACCGAGAACGGTACCTGCCTGAAAGGTCTTGAATACGCTCATCTGGCAAACCTCACCCCTGTAGAACAGTTTCCCCAGGATGATCGGCACCCGGTCATGCCGGTCGTGACTGAAGTTCCGGAACGGAAAGGGCCGCAAGAGCGGTAGTTTGGGGGACGCAGGGGGGGTGCGGGGTCGAACCAATCCGTCCGTCTGGCAGGGGCGAATCGACTGAAAAAAAAAGGCTTTTGCCGGCCCTTTTCCCTTACCGACCCATTCTTTGACATTCTGCGAGTTCCCCGATAGTGTCGAGAAAAAGTGGCTTTTGTCGCAATTAGGGCGGTTTTTGGAATCTGGGGTGTTGTTTCGGGCTTTTTTGTGAACCGGGACGGGTTTCGTGCGTACAAGCGGTGTGACAGGTCTTCTCCAGTCTTTGTCGAGGTAGTCTGGCCATGATGTTTTCACC
>JAQBZA010000098.1 GCA_027622795.1 Planctomycetota bacterium
AGATCCAGGATCGTGGCCGGCACATCCATCGTCATCGCTGGCACGTCGCTTGTCGTGCCGGCTTGGGTATGCCCCGGCCACGACACGATCAAAGGCACCCGTACTCCACCCTCGTAGGCCGAACCCTTCCCGGCTCGCAAGGGTGCGTTGTCAGTCACATTGAAGAGGCCGCCGTTGTCGCTGGTGAAAAAGATCGCCGTCGAATCACGGATGCCGAGCGAATCGAGCGTGTCGAGAATGCGGCCCATCGCGTCATCGACGCTCTCAACCATCGCGGCGTAGGCGGGGTTTTTCACGCGGAGGCCGGTCACGCTCTTGGCGTCATACTTGGCCGTGACGTCTTTCTTGGCCTGAATCGGCGTGTGCACGCAGTAGTGAGGCAGGTAAAGAAAAAATGGCCGGTCGCGGTGCTTCGTGATGAACCGCACCGCCTCATCGGCCTCGCGGTCGGTGAGATATTCACCGTCGGGACCCTCGGCGAGCGTTGGGATCTTGTACGGGGCGAAGTAGCTTGGTGGTTGGCCGCGATGGTAGCCGCCGATGTTTTCGTCGAAGCCGTGACGTTGCGGGTGATAGGCCTCGTCGCCCAAGTGCCATTTTCCGATCGCAGCCGTGGCGTACCCGGCCGACTTGAGCTGCTCGGCCACGGTCACGGTGTCGAGCGGCAGGAAGAGTTGCCAGTCGGGCACCTTGAGTTTGGCAAACGGTCGGTTGTGGCCGGCGATCCAGTCAGTAATGTGGAGGCGGGCAGGATATTCTCCGGTCATCATGGCAGCCCGCGTCGGGGAGCAGACCGTGCAGGCGGAGTAGCCGTTCGTGAACCGCAGCCCGGTGCTGGCAAGCCGGTCGATGTGAGGTGTCTCGTAGAGCGGACTTCCTTGGCAGGAGAGGTCCTTCCAGCCCATATCGTCGATGAGCACGACGATGACATTGGGCTTCGCTACGGGACCGGCCGCAATGGTCGTGGACATGCAGCAGGCAAGGGCAACGGCGGTCAAGAAGATGGCACATCGACTCATGGATTGACAGCCTTTGTGTGGAGGGACGTGACGTTTGAGACGGTTGACCTGACCAACCCGGTCATAGTACTCACAGAGCGACTCTTGAGCGAGCATTTTTCGAGTATGCTCGTTCCTGTTCTCACGACGCTGCAAAGAGTAAAGTCGATCGACATGTTTCCACGAACCACGGAAATACTCCTGTTCGGCCTGACGGTGTTCCTTGCGGGGATGGCTCCGAATGCCGCGGCCGGTCCGCCTGTGAAGGGGGAGCCGACGAACGATGCTGAACGGGCGGCGAGGAAGCAGGCCGCCGATGCAGCCATTGATGCCAAGTACGCTGCCTTAGTCGCCACACTGCCGGCAGAGGAGCAGGCCTGGGAAAAAGTGCTCCAGGAAAACCTCGGCAGCTTTTATCTGCCGCTGCACAAGCGTGACAAACTGGCCGGCCGCAGCAATGCCTGGGATTTCGTCAAGGATGATCCAGCGTTACCGCGGGTGCTGCTCATTGGTGACTCCGTTTCACGTGGCTACACGCAGGCGGCCCGCAAGGCGTTGGCCGGCAAGGCCAATGTCCATCGTGCGCCGGCCAACTGTGGCCCCACCACGAGCGGGCTCAAGAATATCGAGGCTTGGCTGGGCGAAGGAAGGTGGGACGTCATCCACTTCAACTTCGGCATTCATGATCGCAGCGCGCCTGTAGCCGACTATTCGGCGCGGCTAGAAAAACTCATTGAGCGGCTGCAGACCACCGGAGCCACGCTCGTATGGGCGAGCACGACACCGATCCCTGACAAGCCCGACGCGGGGCAGACTGCGGCATCGATCATCGAAAAGAATGCGGCTGCCGCCGCCGTGATGCAGAAGCACGGCATCGCCACCGACGATCTCTTCTCGTTTATCACCCCGCATCTGGACGATGTGCAGCCGCCCGGTGACGTCCATTTCACCGCGGCCGGCTACGAACTGCTCGGCGGCCAGGTTGCCGCAGCGATTCTCGTTCCGCTCCGCCAGCGCGATGTACCGTAGCGCCGGCGAACGTGTGCGGTTGTCGAACCGCGGCGGTCGACGCAACGCCGTTCGGCGGCTCGATCCACCGTTTTCGCGCGCCCGCCCTGAAAACCGTTATTCCGTTTGAAAACAACGGCTGTCTGGGCCACCGGTGGCGTGCAGCATCGCGAGTGGCCGATATATACTTGGGAAAACCGCTGATCGATCCCGGTTGCCTTTGGCGGCGGGATCCGCGTTGATGGCCGGCAGCCTTCGACGGCGACGCGGGTGTCATCCGGGAAGAGAATTCCATGAGGCACTTCGTCTGGTTCGCTCTTGCGGTCTCTGGATGGTCGTCGGCCGTGATCACGACGGCCGCCGCCGAATCGGGGCCCTCGTACACCCGCGACATCCGTGGTCTGCTTTCGAACCGCTGCGTGCGGTGCCACGGGCCAGATGGCGAAGATCGCCACGGCGGCGGTGACGATGGCCTGCGGCTCGACACTTTCGCTGGTGCGACGGCCGACCTCGGCGGCCATGCGGCGATCGTCCCCGGCAGTCCCGGTGAAAGTGAACTGATCGCACGGATCACGTCGACCGATCCCGATCTCGTGATGCCGCCCCCCGAGGCCGGCCAGCCGCTTTCCGAAAGGGATGTTGATTTGCTGCGGCGGTGGATCGCAGCAGGAGCGGCCTATGAGCCTCACTGGGCCTATGTGGCCCCCCGTCGACCGGATGTTCCGGCTGTCGTCAACACGCTCTGGCCCAAGAACGACGTTGATCGCTTCATCCTTGCGCGACTTGAAGCAGAAGGCCTGACGCCGCAGCCCGAAGCTGATCGCGTTACTATCGCGCGGCGGTTGGCCCTCGACCTCACCGGTCTGCCGCTGAGTCTGGCGGAGATTGATGCCTTCGTGGCCGACCCTGCCGTGGATGCCGTGGAGAAGCTCGTCGATCGGCTGCTTGCGCACCACGGCTACGGCGAGCACATGGCGCGGCAGTGGCTCGATCTGGCCCGCTATGCCGATAGCGCTGGCTATGCCGACGATCCGCCGCGGACGATCTGGGGCTGGCGCGACTGGGTGGTGCGGGCGTTTGATGCCAACATGCCCTTTGACCAGTTCACGATCCGGCAGCTGGCTGGCGACCTGCTCCCCGATGCCACGCTCGACGACCGCGTGGCCACCGCCTTCCATCGCAACACGCTCACCAACAACGAAGGCGGTACGATCGACGAGGAGTTTCGCACGGTCGCCGTCATCGATCGCGTGAATACCACGATGAGCACTTGGATGGGCACGACGATGGCCTGCGCCCAGTGCCACGACCACAAGTACGACCCGCTCTCCCAGAAGGAATACTTCCAGCTCTACGCGATCCTCAACAATACGGCCGATGCCGACCGCAGGGACGAGGCGCCGACCGAGCGCGTCCCGTGGGAGCCGATTGACACGCAGCGAACCGCGATTGAACAGGAGATCGCGGCGATCGAGGCGGGGATTCCGCAACTGAAAAAACCAGCCCCGAAGGACCACGCCGAGCCACCGGAGTTTCAGCCGGCGCGGAAGATCATCGATGCCCTGCGGAAGAAGCTCGCTGCCATGCCGGCGGTCACGGTGCCGGTAATGCAGGAGCTGGCCGGTGACAAGCGACGGGTAACCAAGATTCAGCTCCGTGGCAACTGGCAAAACCTCGGCGACGAGGTGCGCGAGGGAGTGCCGGAGGTGTTCAATGATGTCGCCGTGCCGGAGGGAGCGCAGGTCGATCGGCTCGCCTTGGCGAAGTGGCTTGTCGATCCCGCGAATCCGCTCACGGCCCGCGTGGTGGTCAATCGGATCTGGGAGCGGTTCTTCGGCATCGGTATCGTGTCGACGAGCGAGGAATTCGGCAGCCAGGGGGAACTGCCGAGCCACCCCGAGCTGCTCGACTGGCTGGCCTGTGAACTCATCGAGAGCGGCTGGGATCTCCAGGCGATCCAGCGGCTGATCGTGACGAGCGCGGCCTACCGGCAGACATCGAAGTGTCCGCCCGACCTCGTGGCCCGTGATCCGGAGAATCGCCTGCTGGCCTGCGGCCCGCGGGTGCGGCTTTCGGCGGAGGTGATTCGTGACCAGGCCCTTGCCGCGGCAGGGCTGCTATCACCCAAGAAGGGCGGCCCGAGCGTGCATCCGCCGCAGCCGGATGTCGGCCTGCGAGCGGCCTTTGGGGGCGGCATCGATTGGCAGACGAGCACTGGCGAAGACCGCTACCGTCGGGCGCTCTACACGACGTGGAGACGCAGCAATCCCTACCCGTCGATGGTCATGTTTGACGCGCCCTCGCGGGAGGTCTGCACGATTCGCCGGCCCCGCACGAATACGCCCCTGCAGGCGCTCGTGACAATGAACGATCCGGCCTATGTTGAGGCCGCTCAGGCGCTCGCCCGCCGGATGGTGCGGGAAGGGGGCTCAACCGTGGCCGACCGGGTGAGCCACGGCTTCCGGCTGGTGCTTGCCCGCCATCCGTCGGCCGCCGAGGTGGATCGGCTCGTGCAGCTGCAGGCTGAGGTGCTGGCCGAGTACGCCGTGGCCCCCGCCGACGCCAGGCAGATGGCGACCGATCCGCTCGGGCCCGTACCGGCCGATCTCGATATCGACCTCGCCGACCTCGCCGCCTGGACGGTCGTGGCCAACGTGATTCTGAACCTCGACGAAACCTTTATGTGCCCGTGAGGAACACCATGAATCCGCTTCTCGAACACAAGCTGCTCACGACCCGCCGCCATCTGCTCGGCAGCATGGCGGGCGGGATCGGGGCCATCGCCATGCACGACCTGCTCGGGGCGACAAGCGGCGCCCCCGCTCCGTCGCTGGCGGCCGACCCGATGGCCGCCAGGCAGCCACCGCTGCCGGCAAAGGCCAAGCGGATGATCGTCATCCATCTCACCGGTTCGCCGCCGCACCTCGACCTCTATGATCATAAGCCGGAGCTGACCAAGCGGGACGGCCAAGACTGCCCCGCCGAGACGATTGCCGGCAAGAAATTTGCCTTCACCAGCGGCACGCCCAAGCTCCTTGGCACACCGCGGAAGTGGGTGCGGTGTGGCGAAAGCGGCATGGAACTCTCCGACGCGATCCCAAATCTGCATCGGGTGGCGGACAAGATGTGCCTCGTCCGCAGCATGTTCACTGACCAGTTCAACCACGCCCCGGCCGAGTTGATGGTCTACACCGGCAGCCCCCGCGCCGGCCGGCCGAGCCTCGGCAGCTGGGCCACCTACGGCCTCGGCACCGAAAACGCGAATCTTCCCGGCTTCGTGGTGCTGATCTCATCGGGCGTACAGCCCAACGGTGGCACGAGCAGCTTCGGCTCCGGTTTTCTGCCCAGCGTCTATCAGGGCGTGCAGTGTCGGTCGAAGGGAGATCCGGTGCTCTACGTATCGGATCCGCCGGGCATGAGCCGGGCGATGCGGCGAAAGAGCCTCGATGCCCTCAAAGACCTAAATGAACTCCAAGCCCGGGAGCTCGGCAATCCCGAGACGGTGACACGGATCGCCCAGTATGAGCTTGCCTACCGGATGCAGGCCAGCGTGCCCGACGTGATGGACATCTCGAAGGAGCCGCAGCAGGTGCTCGACGCCTACGGGGCCAAGCCCGGGCAGGCGAGCCTGGCCAACAACTGTCTCCTGGCCCGGCGGCTCGTGGAAGAAGGCGTGCGGTTTGTGCATCTCTTCGACTGGGGCTGGGATTTTCATGGCACCGGACCGCAGGAAGATATTCGCGACGGTCTCACCAAGAAGGCGGCCACCTTCGACAAGCCGGCGGCGGCGCTCATCGAGGATCTTGAGCAGCGGGGCCTGCTCGAAGACACGCTCGTGCTCTGCACGGGCGAGTTTGGGCGGACACCATTCCGCGAGGGCCGCACGTCCAGCGGCGGGATTCTGGGCCGCGACCACTATCCCGACTGCTACTCCGTATGGATGGCGGGGGGCGGCGTGAAGCCCGGCTATGTGCATGGGGCGAGCGACGACCTCGGCTTCAAGGTGGCCCACGACATGGTCCACATCCACGACCTGCAGGCGACAATCCTCCACCTGCTCGGCTTCGATCACACGAAGCTCACCTACCGCTTTCAGGGCCGTGACTTCCGGCTCACCGACGTGCATGGCCACGTGGTGAAGGCGATGCTTGCGTAACCGTGCTTTACGGGGCGAGATTCAGGCACACGAGCGTGTCGTCATTTCGCACATAGAGCCGGCCGTCAGCGAGCGCCGGCAATGCTCGAAGCGTGCCCGCTAGCGGCCGATGCTTGGCGAGGGTCGTTGTACCCTCCGGGCTGGCCCGCAGCAACGCGAGTTCTCCGTCGGTCTTCACCGCGAGCAGTTTGCCATCGGCCGCCAGCAGCGTGCCGTAGCCAAAATTCTTCTCTGTCCAGAGCACGCGGCCAGTGGTGATCTCGACACACTTCAAGTCGGCCGGTGGCAGGTCGTCACGGCCGTCGATGCAGAAGACGTGCGGCCCGATCGCAATCGGCGTGCAGTATTGGCTGGCCAGCGCATCGACGCCGTCCCACCGCCTCGTGAATCCGTCGCGGGTAAACGTGCCTTCCACCACCCCGACGCCATAGGCCGCCGTCACAAGGAGCGAATGGCCCGCGACTTCGGTGCGGACGATGGGCATCGCCGCGTTGACTGTCGGGCCGCGCATGCCGAAGGGAAACTGCCAGCAAATTGTGCCGGTTCGAGGTTCAAGGAGAAGACACTGGTAGCGGGTGATCATTACGACATGTGGCTCGCCGTCGAGATCGACCGCCACCGGTGACGAGTAGCTTGCCGGCTCGGCCGAGGTCTTCCAGAGCGTCTCACCGGAAGCGAGTGCGAAGCCGACGATGCCTGCCTCCTGCCGACTGCCCCCCACGTTGACGATCACGACATCGCCGACCACGATCGGGCTCGACCCGGCGCCGAAATAGCCTTCCTGTGCACCGTAGTCGCGGTGGGTCTCCCGTCGCCAGAGCAGCTTGCCGGTGGCGGCATCGTGGCAGGAGAGCACGCCCTGAGCGCCGAAGGTGATCACGCGGCCGGCATTGATGAGTGGCGTGCAGAGCGGGCCATCGCCCCCGCCGACCTGCGGCTGAAACGTGGTCGGCTGGCCGTCGCTCCAGAGGGTTTTCCCGGTGACCGGATCGAAGGCCTCCACGACCTCCCGGTCGCCGCGTCGCGAGAAGAGCACCCCTCGGTCGCCGGCGATCGCGACACCGGCGTAGCCAGTTCCCACGTCTCGCTTCCACACGACCGGCGGCCCACCAGCCGGCCAGGCCTCGGCCAGCTTCTCGTCAGCCGCTGCCACGCCGGTCCGCGACGGGCCGAGGATCTGCGGCCACTCGCCCGCCTGGGCGGTGATGCCGGCGGCGAGGGTACCAAGCCACAGGGTGAAAAACGGAGCGTACGGGATGTGCATCAAAATGCTCATGAGGTTGTGTTCCGGCGTATGTAGGCTTGGGATTGCAGATGTGGCGCGGGCTTTAGCCTGCGAATGCATCCGGAATAGCAAACTGAAGCTTGCACCACCTTCGGAACGAGCGTATCCCGCATGTGATGCAACCCTCTACAATACAGCCCTCATGGTGATCACAGAAGACAAACAGCAACGCACGGCCCGGCAGTCGATCCCCGCCCCGCGGCCCCGTCGCCGCCGCATCTCGTGGAGTGAAATCAATCTCGCGCTCGATGCCGCCTTGCTGGTGAACTTTGCCGCCCTCTGTGCGGCGGCGGCGATCGTGCGGTTTGTGTTTCCCCCCGGGCCGGCGGCGAAGGGATGGCTGCTGTGGGGCTACGACTACGACGCCTGGGCCGGGATTCAGTTTGGGCTGCTCGCCGTACTCACGCTCGGCATTCTCGTGCATGTGATGCTGCACTGGTCGTGGGTCTGCAATGTACTGGCCGCGCGGCTCTCGCGGGATCGGCGGGCCCGCGTTGACGAGGGCTTGCAGACGATCTACGGCGTCGGCCTGTTGATCGTCTTGCTGATCGTGATCGGCATTCCGGTGGCTACCGCCTGGCTCACGATCCGCGGGCCCGCGTAAGGTTCTCAGCCCACCCTACTCGCAAAACGGGCAGGTTGCGGCGGGCTCCCCGGTAAACGAAAGATTCGTCGCGCCGCGGGCGATCGAGATCATGCCGGTGAGCACGAGGCACCAGGCGGCGATCGTGTTGATCCGCCGCCGCGTGGCCACGCCCATGAGCGATCCGCCGACGCCCGCCATGACCATGGCTGGAACGGTGCCGGCACCGAAGGCCACCATCGTGACGAGCCCCTGCGCAAGGTCGCTTGTGCTGGCCGCCAAGGCGAGCATGCCGTAGAGCAGCCCGCAGGGCAGGAGGCCGGTGAACAAGCCGGCCAGAAACACGTCGAGCGAGCCTTTGCCGCCGAGCAGCGCCCGAAACAGGCCCGCCCCGGGGCAGCCGCCCGCCCCCACGCCCCGCTTTGGCAAGACGCCCGCGCTCCACAGGCCCTGCAGAATCAGCAGCACCCCGGCCAGGATCGCCAGCACCGCCGAGGCGTTGCCCCAGCCGGCGAGCGAACGAGTCGCCTTCATCCCCACAAATGCCGCCGCCACGCCGAGAACCGCGTAGGTAAAGATTCGCCCGCCGGAATAGATGAGCTGCCGCCGCAGATTGACCTGCCAGGCCGGGGCCGCGCTGCCGATCGCCAACGCGAAAGGGCCGCACATGCCGAGGCAATGGGCCGAGCCGAGCATCCCGGAGACGACGAGCAGGGGCCACTCGATCATGCCGGCACCTCGGCGGGGAGCAGGGCCGGCGGCTCGTTTCCGGGATCGGCCAGCCGCAGCGAGTTGCTCACGACCAGCAGGCTGCTGGCCACCATCGCCGCGGCCGCGAGCGCCGGATGCACCCAGCCGACGGCGGCCAGTGGGATGCAGGCCGCGTTGTAGCCGAAGGCCCACAGCAGGTTCCAGCGGATCGTGCGGCGAGTGCGATCGGCCAAACCCACCAGCCAGGCCAGATCGGAGAGGGCATCACGGAGCAGGCAGATATCAGCCGACCAGCGCGAGACATCCGCGCCGCAGCCGAGGGCCACGCCCACGTCGGCCGCAGCGAGGGCAGGGGCATCGTTGATGCCGTCGCCTACCATCACGACAGTCGTGCCGGCGCGCTGCGCCTTCTGAATCACCGCGAGCTTGTCCTGAGGCAGAAGCGGTGCCTCGCACCGCATGCCGAGCACGGTGGCGACCGCCTCGGCACGGTCACGATGGTCTCCCGACAAGAGCAGCGTCTCGGCGGGTCGCTCTCGAAGCTCCGCCAACGCCTCGGCGGCCTCCGGCCGGATTGTTTCCTGAAACCAGATCGCGGCAGCCGGCCGCTCCTCGATGGTGAGCACGCACTGCGGCGACGCGGCACTGTCGGGCCATACGCCAGCCCAGCGCTCGCTGCCCAACCGAACCAGGCGGCACGAGCCAGGCTC
>JAQBZA010000099.1 GCA_027622795.1 Planctomycetota bacterium
CGACGACGCCATTGGCCCCCGGCCGGGTGGACTTTCGGCCGCGGCCCGGGCCGACCCAGGTGGCGGCTTGGTGGTCGAGGCGAGTCAGATTCCCGCGACCGTGCTGGCAGACGCGCCGCAGGCGGCGTGGGAGCAGGTGCTTGCCGAAGCCGACTGGATCGTCGACGCCCTCCTCGGCACGGGGGCCACCGGTGCGGCCCGCGGCGGGATCGCCACGGCCATTGGGGCAGTGAATACCGTGGCGGCACGCGAGCAGGTCGGCGTCTTTGCGGTCGATCTGCCGTCGGGGCTCGACTGCGATACGGGGATTGCTGCAGGGGACTGTATCCGCGCGACCCTCACCGGCACGTTTGTGGCCCGCAAGCAAGGGTTCGACAGGCCGGCGGCCCACCAGTGGTTGGGCGAGGTGCATGTGCTCGACATCGGCGCACCGGCGGAGGTGCTGCGGGTGGCCGGCCAGGCTGTTTTGTGAGTCCTGTGTGAGTGGGTTGCGGCTCCTTCATCGGACGCTCAGACTTTGGGGATTCCTGTGGTGATCACATTCAGTTGGCTGGAACCCTCTGATGCCCGACTCATCCGAATCCTCCGCCGGAGCCTCGTCGTATGGCCCTGCCGCATCAGGTGAATTGGCCTATGAGGCCGAGCAGATCGAGGCGATCGCCCGGTGGAAGAGCACGTCACCGAGTCGGTTGGCGGCGATTATTGATACCGCGACAACGCCGGTTACGTGGCTGGTGGGGCATTTCATCCCGCGACGGGTTATCGCCAAATTGGTGACCTCGATGGAGGCGATCGCCTCCAAGGCCGAGTCGCTCGACGAAGTGACGCGGGTCGCCGGTGTAAGCGATATTTCTGAGTTGGCCGGTGGAATGCTGTCTGTCTGTGATCGGCTGGCAAACGGCTTCTCCGCTCGCGCCGAGCGGTTTGCGGTGGTCGAATCGACCGCCTTTGCGCTCGGTGGGCCGCTGTTTCACGTTCCTCAGCAATTGATCGCGGCCTTGCGATCGATCATGCGGATTGGTCATTGCTACGGCTACCGCTTCGAAACACCGGCTGATCATGCGCTCGTCATCGACATTCTGGAGATCTCCATGCTTCAGGAGCCGTCCGAGCGTCAAGATGTGCTCCGGCAGCTTCACGCGGCGATCGACCGCCACGCCGATTCTGTCGAAGGTGAACTGGACCTTCTTGCGCGGACCAGCCGCAACATGGTCGCCGAGGAGGCATTTGACCTCATTCCAGTGGTCGGAACAGCGGTGTCCTTTCTCTTCGACTGCACCTTTATGCATTCGGTCGATGAGACGGCTCGTCACGTCTTCCAAGAGCGTTGGCTACGAGCCAACGGCCGGGTCGACGCCATCGAGCCTGCTGCCGAGGCGGTGCGGAAAAGCAGTTTTGAGGAGTTTGGGCTGGCGCTGGGACAGCTGATGTACACCAGCGGAGCGATCGTCGGGTTTACGGCGACGGTGCCGGCCGCGGTGGTCCGGTCGCTCGTAGGGCGTCGCCCCAATCCTGTCGGGCGGGCCGCGCGGGCAGGCGCGGAGCATGCCGTCAACGATGCACGCGAATTTCTCGCCGGTGTGCGAACGGGCTTTGAAACCGGTGGTTTCGAGTCGGTTCCCGTGTCGACGCCGCGCCCAGCCTAAGCCTTTCCAGACCACACAATTTCATAACAAAGCGGCAAGGGATGTTCTGCCTCCGTTTCATTGCGAGGGCGGTTGTTGCGAACTAGGATCAGGGAAAGAGTTTGGTAACTCGGCAGTAGAACGTGCTGTCTGCCGAAAATTTTACAGAGGGTATGTCGTCATGATCGGAATGAATGCTCCCGGTGCGAATGGTGTGGCATCGCTGTCGACCGTGTGGGCCGTGATGGAAGCGGCGCGGGCTGGCGCCACCGACGCCACCGCCGCAGCGAGGGGCTTTTTGCCGGCTGTTGGTGCATCGGTCTCAACATGCCTTCATGCCGGAGGCTTCGCCCTGGGCTATACGGTGACTTTTCCTGCCGTCTTCGTGAGTCGCCTGATGCCGAAAAACAACCCGATCGCATTTGGCCTGGCAGACGGTGGTCGGGCTGGGCTGGATTTTGCGCGTGCCACGCTGCGCTCCGCCGACCCGGAGGCACAGGCCCCGCGGCTTGCCGCCGTCTCCCCCTGACGTCTGTGGGGATGCCTCGCCGTAACACCTCCACCGGTTTCCCTCCTCGATCCTCTTGCCCCTCCTCCATCCTTCCCCGCAACGCAGGAACGCGTCCATGACAAAGTCTGAGTTTGGTTATTTCTGCGCCGGTGTCGCCGCCGGTGCCCTCGGCCACAAGTTTTATCCCGAAATGAAAGACAAACTCGCTCCCTACATGGCCGGAGCGATGGTCTTCGCTCAGCAGGCATTCGGCAACGCCATCAAGGACGCGATGCAGACCGTCGAGGCCATGCAGCAGAGCGGCGAGTCGGTCGGTGCCGACTTTTTCAAGGCCGCCGCCGGAGCGGCCGCAGCCAATGATTCCGACACGGCGGCGGCCTGAGGCAGCCACTGGCCGCGGCCACTCGCGAACAGATGCGGCGGCTGGGGGCGTGGCCACCGTGTCCACGGGAATGAAGGATGAGCGTCACGATCACATTTCCGAAGCGTGGTGAAATCCATGTTGTCGGCCCCGTGTTCGGGGCCGACGCGGAATCACGAGAGCGTTTTCTGGGGTGCGTGTTCGCCGTCGCCGAGGTAGACCGTGTCACCGTCAACGACGGCGACGGTTCGCGGGTCGTGATCGAGTTTCAGCCCGACCGGGCGCCGCCCTCGACCATTCTGTCTCGACTCGCCAGGCTTCTGCGGGGCTGCACATCTGCCGGGCGAAATGCTGTTCAGGCCGTCGAGGGTCACGAAGATGGCGACCGGGCGGTCCGGCTGCCCCCGATCGCACCTGCCCGCGGTCGGCGGCAGGTCGTGCGGTACGAGCGCCACGGAGACATTGTCTCGGGGTGGTGCGTAGTTCGGGAGCGGGTCGGGCACGTGAAAGTGCGGAATCCTGTCCTCCACCGCCGCGGCGATGTGGCCGAGGCGATCGAGCGGGAACTGATGAGCGTGTTGGGCGTCGACAAGTTTTCGACAAACACATTCCTGTCGACCGTCAGCATCGACTTCGACCCACGTCAGTTGTCGCGCTCGCAGGTCGTCGAGATCCTTGACGGAGTTCTCGCCGGCACGCCCCTCGCGGGGAAGCTCGACAAGCTCGACCTTGATCTCGCGCTCTGTTCGGTATCGTTGCCGCTCGCCGTCGCCGCGCAGTTGGCCTTTCCGCCGCTGCTCATCCCCTCAGCACTCCTCTTTGCCTATACCTCGATTCCGACCTTCAGATCGGCCAGGGATTTGCTTCTCCAAGAGCGGCGGATCGGGTGTGACGTGCTCGATGCGATCGTGGTGGTTGGCTGCCTCGGGACAATGCAGATTCTGCCGGGAGCCGTTCTCTGCTGGTGTCTGGCGCTGGGCAGGACACTCGTGAAACGGACCGAGGATCGCTCCAAGCGGATGCTCCTCAATGTCTTCGGCAAACAGCCGCGGTTTGTCTGGGTGGTGCAGGACGGCGTCGAGGTGCAGGTGGCGATGTCGGAGCTCGAGCAGGGCGACGTGATCGTCGTGAACACCGGGGATGTCGTTCCGGTCGACGGGGTGATCTCCGAAGGGTTCGCGATGATCGACCAGCATGCGCTCACCGGCGAGAGCACGCCCGCCGAGAAGGGGCCCGGCGAGCGAGTGTTTGCCTCGACGGTGCTCGTCGCCGGCAAAATCTTCGTGGCCGTGGAGAGCAGCGGGGCTGATACGGCCAGCGCCAAGATCGGTCAGATTCTCTCCGATACCGCGGGCTACAAGCTCGCCCGGCAGCATGCCGGCGAGCGGCTCGCCGACACCGCGGCCACGCCGATGATCGCGTTGGGCGCCCTCGGGTACGCCGCCCTCGGGCCGGCCGGGGGTGTGGCGATCGTCAACTGCGACCTCGGCACGGGCATCCGCATGGCCGCCCCGCTGGCGATGCTTAGTTCACTCGCGCTGTGTGCCAGCAAAGGAATCCTGATCAAGGATGGCCGCGCTCTCGACCTGATGAACGAGGTCGATACCGTGCTCTTTGACAAGACGGGCACGCTGACTCGTGAGCGACCGGAAGTGGGCGCGATCCATGCCTGCGATCCCTGGTGTCCCGACGACGTCCTGCGGTTCGCAGCCGCAGCAGAACAGCAATTTCATCACCCGATCGCCCTCGCCATTCTCAATGAGGCCACGGAGCGGGGAATCGAGTTGCCGGCTGGAGGCGAGAGCGAGATGAAGGTTGGCTTCGGCATCACCGTCATGGTCGACGGGCGTCTCATCCGTGTGGGAAGCCGTCGGTATATCGACATGGAAGGCATCGAGGTGCCAGATCACGTGGCGTTGGCCCTTGATGCCGCCCACGGCCTGGGCAGCACGATGGTGCTTGTCGCTGTTGATGATCAGCTCGGCGGCGCCATCGAACTCCAGGCGGCGGTTCGTCCTGAAGTGGCCGATATCGTCGCCGGCTTGCGGGCGCGAGGCATCAAGCATCTGGCCATCATCTCCGGCGACCATGAGGCGCCCACCAGGCGACTCGCCGAACTGCTGGGAATGGATCGCTATTTCGCCCAGGTGCTCCCTGCCGACAAGGCAGATTACGTCGCCACGCTGCAGGCGGAGGGCCGCAAGGTCTGCTTTATCGGCGACGGCATCAATGACTCGATCGCATTGAAGCAAGCGAACGTTTCGATTTCGCTGCGGGGAGCATCGACGATCGCCACCGATACCGCTCAGATCGTGTTTCTCGATGAAGGATTGTCACATCTCTGCGAGCTCCGCGACATTGCCCGCGATCTCCACCGGAATGTCCGCCGCAGTTGGAACATGATCCTCATTCCCAACGTAATCTGTGTCGCGGGCGTCTTTGCGGCTGGATTTGGCATCTGGGCGAGCGTGTTCTTCAACAACGTGACGGCGATGGCGGCGGTAGCCAATGGCCTCTGGCCGATGCGAAAGGTTGCTGAAAGCGAAGCCCGCCGCCGCCGTGCCCTGACCTTGGCGGCAGCGGCACCCACGGCGTCGTCGACGCGTTCTCGCGGGACCAATTCTGACGCGGCTGTGCACGGAGCCCGGTCTTCCCTCGAGCAGGAGCAGGATGCTGTCGGTGCCGTGGTTGCCGACGCGTCTTTGGCCTGATCTTCCCATGAATCCGCAAACGCTGCCGGTTTCGATCGATCCGGTTCGCGGTATCGTGCGGGTTCGGTTCGGGCCTGCGGGGGAGCCCGACCCGGGTCTGCGAAGGCGGTTTATCGGCCGCATGTTTTGCTGCGAGGAAGTCTGCCACATCGACTTTCACCGCGACCCGCATGAGGCGGAGGTGCGGCTTGCCCGGTCGCCAGCCGCGGCCCGGGATGTGCTGCGGAGCCTCTCGCAGGCCCTGGGTGGGAATCGATGCCTTGCGGTGCCTTCCGATGCCCTCGCACGGCTGCCGATGACCGTACGACGGATCGGTGGTCGCCTGACGACATGGCGCGTCGTGCCGCTCACCGGGAACCGCATCCGCTTTTCCCATCCCCGGCTCCGGCCCGATCGCAAATTGGCCCGCCGCTGTCAGCAACTCGCCCTCGCGCAGCCCGGGGTGCGGCAGGCACGGCTTACCGGATGGCGGAGCGACCTGGTCGTGCATGTTGATCCGGGCTTGTTTGCCGGTGATCCACTCGTGATGGAGTTGCAGCACGAGGTCGATCATGGGCCGGGCGGCCGGACGACATCCCCGTGGGAGATGACCGGGACGTCGGCGACGCTCTGCGTGGCGGCGGCGGCCGACCTCGCTGTCTCGGCTCTGGCTCCGATCAGCGCCGTCTTGTTGGTGGGCACCAATCTGCGGACGCTCAAGTCAGCCGTCGCGGATGTCATGCGAGGGCGGATCAGCCTGCCTGTCGTCGCCGCGGCCATCGTGTTCGGCACCCTGGCCACAGGACAGTTTCTCGCATCCGGAATCATGGCCTGGTCCTTCGACTTCTGGCGTCGTCGACACCGTCGCGACATCGAGGTGGAGCGGCGGCTGTTGATCGAAGACGCCGTGCCAGTGCCGCTCGCCTCCGAATCCGCCGCCGCAGATCCACCGCCCACATTCTGTGAGCTCGCCGTCGGCAGTGAGGTGCTGCTTCGCCCTGGTGATGTGGTGCCGGCCGACGGCCGCATCGTCGGTGGTGGCGGTGTGATCGACGACAGGAGCGTCTCGGGCGTGGCGGGCGCCCGACGCGTGGCGGCGGGTGATCTTCTGCCGGCGGGAGCCGTGGTGTTGGGCGGAGGATTCTCGGTTGTCACGGAAAAACCACTGGCCGAGACGCGGCTGGCGACGATCGGCAGGATGCTCGAGGAGGCGACCCATTGGCGGCCCGGACATCATGCACCCACGAGGCAGGCCGAGGAGTTTGTGGAGAAGCTCGCCGTACCGACGCTGGCCACGGCCGGGATCGGACTCCTGGCAGGGGATCTTGGGACCGCCGTCGCGGTCATGCGGCCAGACTATGCCAACGCCGAGGCAATCTCGGGTTCGTTCGAGGATCTCGATGCGGTCTCGAGGGGCCTGGCGGCAGGCTGTGTCGTTCGATCGCCCCGCGCGCTCGACATGCTGGCTCAGGTCGATACGATCGTGTTGTTTCCAGATTCCGATCTGGGCCGCGGACGACTCGACGTCACACGGATCGTTCGGGGTGTGTCCGCAGATCAGGCGATCTCCGCGGCCGCGGACGGCATGCACAGGGAGGCCATCCGCTGGGCCGCTAGTCTGGCTGTCCATCTTGCCGATGAGCGACGCGAAGCATTGGCCGCCCTCGCCGCTGACCGTGGGATCGCGCTGCTCGCCGTAGCCCCGGAGTCGTTTGGTGACGTCGCCGCGGTGCGGATCGTTGGTCGGGTCGGCGATCGTGAAATCGCGCTCCGCGATGTGCTGCCGGAACAGGATGACTCTCGACCCTGTGTACTCGAAGTCGACAGCCAGCCGGTGGCGACATTCGAGTTCAGCCGGAGTCAGGAGCCGCGCGCTGCTGCCGTACTCGCTCGTCTCCGGGAGACATTCGGCATCCGCACCTTCCTCGTGGCCGCCGAAGGCGATCGGCCATGCGGCGAGTTGGCGGCCACGATTCATTGCGATGGTGTGGTTTCGGTCGGCCGCCAGAGCGTACAGGTGGGCATTGATCAGCTGGTGCAGTCGGGTAGCAGGGTTGCCTGCATCGGCTCGGATGGGGATCTCATTCAGGTAGGGGGTCGGCCGCAGGTGTCGATCGAATTGGGGGGCGGCGGTGTGGCGACTGCGGCTGATATCGTCGTGCTCGCGCCGGATCTCTCGCGTCTTGCCGATCTTGTCATGGCTGGACGGGAACGGATCCGCCGACGTTCGGTATCGCGACGCCTCACGATCCTGCCGAATGCCCTGTGTGTCGCCGGTGCGTTCCTCCTTGGGTTCACCAGCATCGTGGTGGCCGTCGTGTGCAATCTCAGCACATTAGGAATGTATCGGTTGGCCACTCGAAGTCTCTCTGAACCTCAACGGCCGCGAAGGCTGACGGACCGGGTTCGCAGCCTCCGGAGAATCTCATGAGTGAATCGGAGCCCAGACGGGGCGAGCAAGGCGGTCGAGAGGAGAACCGCATGTCCGAGGAACTCGATCGTCGGCTCGCCGATCTGCCACGCGAGGTCGGAGTGCTCCTGGTGACGATCGGGGTGATGGGCGTGGCGCTTCCGGGACTCGTGGGCACCCCGGCCTTGTTGGCGGGTGGGCTGATGCTGTGGCCGAGGGGTTTCCGGAGCGTCGATCGTTGGTTGGCCCGGAAATGTCCGGGGCTCCACCGCCATGGGGCGGCGCAGCTGGTGCGGTATCTCGACGACATGGAGCGTCGTTATCCGACGACGGGCCGGAATTCCACCACCGAGGTATCGTGAGAATTTCGTTTTGGGCGTTCAAGTTGGGGGAATGATTTGCGGGCGGCGATGATGAGGACTATGCTCGAAAAACTGAGGTTACTGTGTGCCCGACTCGTTGTTCCCCGATGACAGGAAAGTGGACACCATGACTGACACCGGCCACCAGCCGACTGTTGATGCTCCCGCAGCCGATCCGCTGTCCGCGGTAGCCGATGCCATGCAGGCGGCCGCCGAATCAGTGGCCGAAGGAGCGACGGCCGCCACGCAGGCTGCCGGGTCGGCTCTGCCGGCTGTCGGACTCTTTGCCAATCGCCTGCTCTACACGACCTGCTATGCCGTGTCTTACGGCGTTGTGTTTCCGGTGGCTCTCGTCGCCTTGTCGGTGCCCCAAAACAACCCGTTTGTCCATGGGCTCGTCGATGGCTCACGCGCCGCACGGAACAAAGTCGATGAGATTTTGGGAGGTCAGCCGGCTGCTGATTCGCCGGCCGCCTGACAGTCGCCCAATCTCCGGCATCTTGAAGATTCCATACATCGTCGTTGTCACAACGATTCCCACGATGCCGACGACGACCGGAGTGGCCCGCGAGAGCGTTACCGTGGCGGTGACGACGGCCAGCGTGAGTCCGGCAATCTTGAGTTTCGACGCGCGACTGATGGCATGGTGAGCCTCCCATTCTCGGACGATTCCGCCGAATACCGGCGTGGCGATGAGCCCCGCGTGGATCCGACGTGACGAGCGGGCAAAGTAGTAGCTGCTTGCGAGAAGAAACGGCACTGTCGGCACACCGGGCAAGACGGCACCGACGACGGTCATGACGAGACATCCGCCACCGGCCGCCAGAAACAGGAGCCGCCGCAGGCCGCAGACGATCGATTGATCACCCACCGTCGGTTCGGCACTTCGCGCGGATGAAAGAGCCTCGACAAAAGCGACGGCGGCATGGTCGGCCGATGTGGTCGGATCATGCCACCGTACGACGCATGTGCCGCGATCGAGATCGATGTCGGCGGCCGCGATACCGTCGAGAGTCGAGAGCGACTGCAGCAGCGCCGTTGCAAGGTGGGGTCGGCCGTGATGCAGCACGCGATGGTCACACACGGAAAGCTGGCCATCATCGAATGTGACATGGGTCATCGGATATCTCCGCTCCGGATGCCCGCCAGTATGGTCGCGGGCCCCGCCCGTGTCACCTATCGGCCGGGAGCGTCGGTGCCGACTGGATCAGCAGGTCGCCGCCGCCGTCGGGGATGTGGTAGAAGGCGAAGGCGAAGATGGCGTAGGTGGCCAGCAGGAGCACGCCCTCCATCCAGGTCACCTTGCCGTCGGTGATCAGCCCACGGGTCACGACCACGGCGATCACGATCGCCACCACCTCGATCGTCGAAAAAAGGATAGCCCGGTCAATGACACTTTCGCAACGTTCTCGGGGCTTACGGACTGCTCATAAGTAGCGAG
>JAQBZA010000100.1 GCA_027622795.1 Planctomycetota bacterium
TTGCTCTCGCGGATCGTGGGCCGCGGCTGTCGGCCGGCCAGTCGCAATCAAGAGCACGGCCTCAGCAGCCCGTTCGGCTGAGCCCGCCCGTGCCACCTCGTGGGCGATTGCTTCGAGCCGTACTGTCACGCAACCACGGGCATGCGAATCGGTGAGCCACTCGATCACATGCCCGGCGGCCGCGCCTGCCGGGTCGTCGACAGAGAGATATTCCGGAAAGACCATTTCCGGATCGGCCGGCGGCACACCACCGGGCGGCCACAACACCGGCCGTGGCGGCCCGATCGGCTCGCGGCTCACCAAGAGGTTGACCAGCGTGATGAAGCGGGCCCGCCGAAACCAGCTCTGCACCACATAGGCCAGGCCGCTGATCCGGTACACAATCACGGTGGGCACCCGCGCCGCCAACAATTCCAGTGACACCGAGCCACTCACGGCGATCGCCGCCCGGGCCTCGGCGATCAGGCTGCGGGTGCGGCCGGCTTCGATTGCCACGTCGAGCCCGCCGAGCTCGCCCTGCATGCCCCTGAGCACCTCGCGGGCCCGCGCGGCGTGTCGCTCGTGCAACGCCCCCACCACGAATCGTGCTTTCGGCACGCGCTCCTTCACCACGGCTGCGGCCCGCAGGATCGAAGCCAGATTGCCCTCGATCTCCTGACCCCGGGAGCCGGGGAGGAGCAGCACCAGCGGCTGGTCTTCTCTGGCCAGAGCCTGCCGAGGCGGCTCAAGCGACTGAAGCTCATCAAAGAACGGATGGCCGACCAGCGTGCTCGTGATGCCGTCCGCCAAAAACCAATCATGCTCGAAGGGGAGCACCGAAAGCACATGATCAATGAGCCGCTTCATCTTCTTCTTTCGCCAGCTTGCCCAGGCCCAGATTTGCGGCGGGCAGTAGAAGACGACCGGGATCCCATGCCGCTTGGCTCGCCAGGCGAGCCACCAATGGAAGCCTGGAAAATCGACCATCACGCAGACATCGGGCCGGGCGTCAAGAAAACTCCGCTCGGCCCGCCGCGCCAGATCGACAAAGCGATGGATGTTGAGCAGCACCCGCAGAAACCACATCACCGCCAGCTGCGTCATGTCGGCCACGAGGGTGCAGCCCTCCGCCGCCATGCAGGGCCCGCCGAGCCCCACACACTCCGCGTCGGGCCGCTGCGCTCGAATTGCGCGCACCAACAGCGCCGCATGATGATCACCCGAAGGCTCGCCGGCCGAAACAAAGACGCGCATGAAAATACTCCGCGAAGCCCGCAGGCCCCGCGGAGTATTTCACGTTTCATCACCTGTCCCTAGCCCACTTTTCCTGGGCTTCTGCGAGCCCCAGGAAGGGCGAGCGAATCGGCGAACGCTCGACGAGCCTTGGGCGTATCCTCGCCCGGCGAGAAGACTTTTGCCGTTCGCTCACCCGGACCGAGACGTTGACTACTTTGCCGCGGGAGCGAAGCCCTTATCGATCTTGCCAAAGACCAGATTGACCTGCTCTTCGGGCGACGCCTTCTCCACCTTGCCCTTGCAGTTGTTGCAGCAGAAGCCGACCTCGACACCACCGATCGCGACTTCGGTGCCAGCCTTCACCGGCCCACCACTGAACGGGCAGGCTTTCTGCACAAGCTGCCCCGTGCTCACCATCTGCTGATGGGCCTTGGCGGCAAACTTCGCCGAGTCGACCTCGAAGGCCTTCTCACAGTTGCCACAGCAGAAGTAGACCTGCCCGCCATCAAAGGCGACGTGCTTCTCGGGATTGCAGTTCTTGCCCGACACGGGGCAGGCGGCATCCTTGGGATCCTTGACGGCGGCCGAAGCGGCCGCGGCGGAAAAACAGACGGCCAGCAGGGCCGCGGAGTAGACGAAACGATTGATCATGGTCAACGCCTCCAGGCGAGAGGAAAGAAAATCAGACAACTACCGCTCGTAAGATAGGTGAGCGGCAGGCCGGCAGCAACATTTCTTTGCGGTGATGGCTCAGGCCCCGCGCCGCGGCTCTGGCAGCCCGGTTGCCAAGGCCGCACCAGCCCCGATCACAGCCGCTCCAGCGATGAAAACAGGGCGAAATCCGATCAGATCTACCGCCATGCCCAGCAGCGGGGAAACCACAAATGGCACCGCCAGCGCCGCTCCCACGAGGCTCACATACCGCGGATGCTCGGCTGCCCGCGGCGCAAGCTCCAGGGCGTAGTTCGAAAAAATCTTAAGCGAGATCGGATTGAGTCCCAACGGTAGATAGACGAGCCAAAAGAGTTCGTCCGCTGTGCCATGCGGCATCATCGACAATACGATCACGATCAGCGGCGTGAGGCTCGAGAGCGCGACCAGCCAGACGAGCACGATTCGCGTGCCCCGCCGATCGGCCACCGGCCCCGCCACCAGGCTGGCAACGCCCGTGGCCAGGTTTTGCGCGACGACCCACGTCAGCAGGCTGCCGATCGGACTGCCGAGACGATCACGGGCAAAGGCCTGGTAATGGGGAAAGAGCATCAGCACCGCGGAGAAGCAGGCCGCCACGAGGCACAGCCGCACGAGCGACCGGTCGTGGGCGAGCAGCAGCCGCCAATCATTCCACCCGGCGATTGCCTGCCGCCACCATGCCTGGCGATCGGCGCGACAACTCCGTTCAGCATGATCCATATCAAGATCGTCTGCGGGCTCGACCAAGAAGGCGGGCACGATCGCGCCGGCGGCGAAGCAGGCAGCAGTCACCCCGAAGATCGATGCGAATCCGTCGACTGCCTCGAGCCACGGCCCGAGGAGAAATACGGCAGCCAGAATCGCCACCACGCTGCCGATGGTAACGCTCACCACCATCAGCCGCCCCCGGCGGGCAGGAGCAATCAGCTTTCCCTGCAGGGAGGCCGCGACGAGCTGGTTCAGCCCGTTGGACGCCGCAAACAATCCATAGATCCCCAGAAACAGACCGGCGAGCAGGTGAGGCCACCGGGCCTGCAGTGGCGGCCACAGCACCGCCAACACCGCAAACCACATCGCCATCAACAGCGTGGTGCCCATCAGCACCCACTTCTGACTCGCCATCCGCCCCAGTGGTCCGGCAGCCGCCAGCGGCGGCAGGCTCTGCCCCGCCCGATTCAAGACCGGCAACAGCCCACGCAACAGACCGGAGTCGGCGACCGCATCGAGCACGGCCGGCATGATCACCGTCTCCGTCTTGAAGATCCATCCCACGCGGACCACCACTTGGTAGACCACGAAGCAGAGCAGGTTGCGAGTTTCCCACCGGGCGGCTGCTTCCGCACCGCTCCCGGCCTCGTTGCATGGGATCTCAGTGAGGGTAGGATGCTGCCTCTGACCAGCGTTCATGACTCCCGCAGCATGAGGTGTTGAGATGTGTTTTTCTATGTGCAAGCGTTCTGGGCGAAGCGTGCCTCGTTTGGCAGGGATCGGTTTGGCAGGGATCGTTACCGGCTCCATCACCTGGGCAGCGTTGGTCAATACGACAGCAGCATGCGCCGCCGATGTCGCCACCCATCTGGTTTGGTTTGGCACCTACACCAACCAGAAGACTGGCAGCGAGGGCATTTACGTGTCACGATTTGACACTGCGTGTGGTGCACTTTCCCCACCCGAGTTGGCTGTGGTCGCCAAAAGCCCCTCCTTCCTAGCCCTTCACCCCACGCTGCCGGTGCTCTACGCGGTCTCCGAAGCGCCGGGCCCGGATGGTAAGCCGGCCGGTGCCATCATGGCCTATTCAATCGATGAATCGACCGGTCACCTCACGCTGCTCAACCATCAGTCGTCGGGCGGCAGTGGCCCCTGCCATCTCTCCGTGGACCGGGGCGGCCAGGTGGTCGTCGCTGCCAACTACGGTGGTGGTAGTTCGATCTGCCTGGGGCTGGCCGCCGACGGCAGCCTCAAACCGGTTGTCAGTGGTGAGCCCGGCGGCTTTATCCAGCATGCCTACGATCGAACTGGCGAGGCCGGCATCAATATCAAGCGACAGGAAAAGCCCCATGGCCATTCGGCCGACATCTCTGCCGACGGCCGGTTTGCCTTTGTCTGCGACCTGGGCCTCGATCAGGTGCTGATCCATGCCCTCGATACCAACCGGGCCACGATCCGCCCCCACGCCGCAGCCACGGTCAAGGCCGGCGCCGGCCCACGGCATTTCGCAATGCACCCAAGCGGCAAGCATGCCTACTGCGTCAATGAACTCGACCTCACGGTCACGGCCTTCGCGACTGACCCAGAGGCCGGCACGCTCACTCCGATCCAGTCGCTCTCCACGCTGCCGGAGGGTGTCACCGACCGCACCGCCTTTTCGTGCGCCGAGATCGCCGTGCATCCATCCGGGCGATTTCTCTACGCGTCCAACCGGGGCCACGACACGATCGCCGTCTTCGGTATCGACGCGGCGACGGGAAAGCTCGCGTTTCAAGCGGCAACACCGGCGGAGGTTCAGACCCCACGACACTTTGCCATTGCGCCCGACGGAAGACATCTTGTCACCGAGGGCCAAAACTCAAATTCCGTGGCGATCTTTTCGATCGACCCCGAGACCGGCATGCTAAACTTCACGAATCGGACGCTTGCCGTGCCGGCACCTGTGTCGGCCGTGTTCCGTCCGCTTCCGTGAGACCTGCCGCTGCCGATGATGACCTGCCTACTCAAGTCGAAGATCCACCGCGCCGCGGTGACGGGTGCCTCGGTCGATTACGAGGGGAGCCTGACGATCGCCGCTGATCTCGCCGAACGCGTCGGCCTGCGGGCCTATGAACGGATTCTCGTCGGCAATCTCTCCAACGGCGAACGGTTTGAGACCTATGTGATCTACGGCGCAGCCGGATCGGGCGTGATCGAACTCAACGGGGCCACGGCCCACCTTGGCAGGCCGGGCGATCGACTCACGATCATGTCGTTCACCTGGCTCGACGAGGCCACGGCCAACGCCCACAAGCCTGCGGTCATCGTGCTCGATGAACACAACCGCGTGAAGTAAGACAGGCTTCAGCCTGTCTCTTTTGCACGACAGGCTGAAGCCTGTCTTCGTGGCGTTGGCACGTCACCGCGCGATCGGCCGTTTCGCCAGCAACAGTTCCAGGTAGCTCCGCCGCTCCTGCTCACCGCAGCCCAGATCGGTGGCCAGTGACTCAATCACGCTGCGGGCCTGCGGCAGTTCCCCTTGGCGGGCTTGCACTTCCAACTCGACAAATTCTCCCAGGCCCTCAACACGGTCGATCGCCACATCGACATCACTGCCATGCCAGGGCACGCGAGCCGGCCGCCGCCGCTTCGCGACTTCCATGACCTGCCGGAAGCCGAGTGACTCAAGCAGTTCGGTCCATTCCTGAATGGTGCGACTGCCAGCCGGACCGATCGCAGCCAGCGGCAGCTCGATCTCGCGGCGGGTCTTCGTGGCCGAGTCAATCCGCGGCCCCTTCCAGGTAATTGCCACCTCCGCCCCCACCCGCCGCAGACGGAGGGCCTCGTCGGTCTTGGCAAAATCCCGGGCAGGATGCGCGAAATACCGGTCGATCTGGTCAATCGGGTCAGCAAAACGGGCTGCCAGCCCGACAAGCTTCTGCTCGAGAGCCGCCAGATCACCGGCAGGAAACTTCAACTCAACTTCGTACACTTCCGATCCGCCTTCCTTACAGTGTGCCATCGCACCAATCGTTTCATGATACCTCGCCCTCATGTCGTCGCCGTCATCGTCGCCCTCCTCGCCCCGGGCTGCTCGGATCAGGCCGCAATTCCCCATCCGGCTATCGGCCGCAGCATTGGGGCCTTGCCGCTTGTGTCGGTGGTTGATCCAACCCGGACAGCCCCGGAACTCATTGGCAAAGTCACCTTGCTGAACTTCTGGGCCACTTGGTGCCCGCCCTGCCGCCGCGAACTCCCCGGGCTTGCCCGGCTGGCGAGCCGGCTTGCCAGCGAGCCACGCTTTCAACTCATCGCCATCGCCTGCGATCAACAAGACCCTCGCGAACTTGGGCCCTATGTGACCCGCTTCTTGGCCAGCCAGGGAATCGAACTCGACGCCTGGGTCGATCCCGACTCCACCGTGCAAACGCTCTTCACCAAAACCTATGGCTTTGGATCGCTCCCCACGACCTACCTGATCGGCGTCGACGGCCGCGTGCAGCGGGTCTGGGTCGGCTACCGCAGTCGTGACGAAACCGATATGGCGCGGGCAATCCTGATGGCCATCAAGGATGCCGCAGCAGCGGCTCCAGCCGCTCCAAATGCTCGATGAAGCCGCGGGCGGCGGCCGCGGGATCGGGGGCCTGCGTGATCGCCGATGCCACGGCGACGCGGCGGATGCCCAACGCCGTCAGCTCAGGCAGCCGCTCCAGTGTTACACCACCGATCGCAAACGTCGGCAGACTGATCGATCCCGCCACGCCGCGCAAAAACTCCTGATCTGCAAACGCACCAAACTGCTTGGTCGTTGTGGGAAAGCAGGGGCCAACTCCCAGATAATCGGCGCCTTCCAGCACGGCGGCCTCTGCTTCGGCAAGCGAATGCGCGGTGCGACCGCTGAGTGCCTGGGGGCCGATCACGCGACGGACCAGCGGCGTCGATAGATCGTCGGCGCCCGCATGAACTCCGTCGGCGTTGACTGCCGCGGCCACGTCGGCTCGATCATTGACGATCACCAGCGGCCGCGGGCCTCCCTCATCGGCATGCCGGTGGGCGATCGCCAACGCCATCCGCACACGAGCGACGAGCTTCGGCACAAGGAGCGTCTTGTCCCGCACCTGGATCATCAGCACGCCGGCGGCGAAGAGCGACTTCACAAGGGCCGAGAACTTCGCCTCATCCTCCCGTCCATCAACGAGCACACACAACTGGATGCCGTCCAGCCGGTCGGCTGACCGTGCTGCCCCGATCGCCGCCCGCTCCAGCGTGTAGAGCCGGTAGCGAAGCTGCTCGAAGCCGCCGACCATGCCGGTGGCGATCAGGGCGACGCACTCCTCAAGACTCCGAAGCGCCTGAGCCGCTCGAGCAGCGTTGGCCGCGAGAAGATCGCCGGGCGAGGTGCGGCCAAGTGGCCTGGCTGACCGTGAGCCAGCGCCAACGTCGCCTGCCACATCGCGGAGGGCGATACGGTGCTGGAGGCCACCCTGCATGAGCAGCGCGGCGAGGTCGTGCCGTAGATCTTTGGCCTGTTGTGTCAGAAACGGATCATCGAGCATGAACCGCAGGGTATCCTCGATCACCCGAAGCGCCTCACCCGCCCGGTTGGCCGAGGCGTCGAGGGCGCGCCACGCCCCGGCGACCCGCCCGAGCCGGTCACCGGCGGGCTGATCTGCTTCGTTCTCGGCACCATGCGGAATCGAATCCATGCCCTTTGTTGTAGCCGGCAAACGCCTTGGAAAAACGGGGGGCGATCCCTACACTCCCCGCCCCGCAGGGATGTCGCATGGGATTGGTCCGTTCGCTCACGCTCGTCTGGCCCGGTCTTCCCTGGCTGTGGCTGCGCGGTAGCCTCGGCGGCCTCGTGCTCGCGCTGGCCTTCGCCGTGCTGCTCGACATGGCGATCGTGACCACCTGGATCTGGTCGGAGCTGGTCGATCTCTCGGTGTCGATCGGGATCTGGACGGCCACGATTGCAGTCTGGATCATGGCGACCGCCTCGGCGGCCTCCTCATTTCCGGCCCCAATTTCCCAGGGTCCCGATGCCGCGGCCAACACGCTCTTCGTGAAGGCCCGCGACGCCTACCTGGCCCGTGACTGGCTCACCGCAGAAACGAGGCTCAGGGCGGCACTCGCCCTCGCGCCCACTGACGGGGAGGCCCAGCTCTTGCTTGCCACGCTCCTCCGCCGGGTGGGTCGGAAAGCCGAAGCCAAACGGGCGCTCGAGCAGCTCTCCCGGAGCGATTCCGGGGCTCCCTGGCAGACGGCCATCGCCCGAGAACTCGTGCTGCTCGATCATGCAAGCCGGGACGGAGAGCCTGACTCGCCGCCCCACGAGGATCTGCTCCCAATGCCTTCCGGCAGTTCCGCCGCAGCGTCCGCTGAAAAAGCGGCCTAGCCGCCCATTGCTCGGGGGCAGCGAATGTCCCGAAATCTGCGGTCGCAGCGAACGTGGAGAGACTTTTGTGACCGCCTTCCCTAGAATCCCTTGGTTCTTTTGGCGTACGGTTTGCAGAGACAGAATGATGGAATGGGATGCCTGCCGGAATGGCATGGCCTGCCCGCAACACCAGGGAATCTTCTCATGTACGAGCGTTTCACAGACCGGGCTCGCAAGGTGATGCAGCTGGCCAATCAGGAGGCCCAGCGGTTCAACCACGAGTACATCGGCACCGAGCACGTCCTCCTCGGCCTCATCAAGGAGGGCAGCGGTGTGGCTGCCAACGTGCTCAAAAACCTCGACATCGATCTGCGGAAGATCCGCATGGAGGTTGAGAAGCTGGTACAGAGCGGCCCCGACATGGTGACGATGGGGAAACTGCCGCAGACCCCGCGGGCCAAGAAGGTGATCGAATACTCGATGGAGGAGGCCCGCAACCTCAACCACAACTATGTCGGCACCGAGCACATCCTTCTCGGCCTGCTCCGCGAGCAGGAGGGAGTGGCCGCTCAGGTGCTGATGAACCTTGGCCTCAAGCTGGAGGACGTCCGTGAGGAGGTGCTCAACCTGCTCGGCCACGGCATGGAGGAAGGGGGCGAGCGGGCCGGCATGGGCGGCCGCCAGACGGCCGGCGCCGGCGGCGGCGGCGGTGAATCCACTCCCAAGAGTGGCAAGAGCAAGACTCCCGCCCTCGACAGCTTCGGCCGTGACCTCACTGAACTGGCCCGGCAGGGCAAACTCGATCCCGTGATCGGACGAGAGAAGGAGATCGAGCGGGCGATCCAGATTCTCTGCCGCCGCACGAAGAACAACCCTGTGCTGCTCGGTGAGGCGGGCGTCGGCAAAACGGCCATCGTAGAGGGCTTTGCCCAGCGGGTCGTTGATGGCAACGTGCCGGAGCTGCTCGCCGACCGGCGGATCGTGGTGCTCGATCTGGCCATGATGGTAGCGGGCACGAAATACCGAGGGCAGTTCGAGGAGCGGATCAAGGCGGTGATGAACGAGGTCCGGCGTGCCAAAAACACGATCCTCTTCATCGACGAGCTCCATACGCTCGTGGGCGCCGGCGGCGCCGAAGGGGCGATCGACGCCTCCAACGTGCTCAAGCCGGCCCTGGCCCGTGGCGAGATCCAGTGCATCGGGGCCACCACGCTCGATGAATACCGCAAGTACATCGAGAAGGATTCGGCCCTCGACCGCCGCTTCCAGATCATCATGGTGGAGCCGGCGAGCAAGGCCGAGGCGGTGGAGATCCTGAAAGGCCTCCGCGACCGCTACGAAAGCCACCACCGGGTGACCATTTCCGACGAGGCCCTCGAGGCCGCCGTTGAACTCTCCAGCCGCTACATCACCGGCCGCTGCC
>JAQBZA010000101.1 GCA_027622795.1 Planctomycetota bacterium
ATCGTGCCCGCCATGGCGTCAGCAACGCCTTCACAGCCGCCGGATCAGCGAGATCTTCTTTCGAGCGGAGCGGGGTTACGAGCGTGGCGATGCCCGCTTCGGGGCAGTGGGTGAGAAGGTCAATCGCACGGTCGATCGCCGTGGGAGGGAGTTCTGGTTCGTCACCCTGCACGTTCACAATCACATCGGCCTGTGGAAACCGGGACAGGATCTCGACGATCCGAGCGGTACCGCTTGGAGCCGTGGGCGACGTCATCACCGCCTCCCCCCCGAACGCAGCCACAGCCAGGGCGATCTCCTCGCTGTCGGTGGCCACTACCACCTGTCCTGCCTGGGTCGCCCGGCTTGCCGTCTCCCAGGTGTGCTGCACGAGAGGCTTGCCTGTTTCGGTGAGCAGCATTTTCCGCGGGAGCCGCTGGCTGGAGAGCCGAGCCGGGATCACGATCAGCGTGGGGGAGAAGTGGGATGGATTCAGTGAGGGGGGCATGCGTAGCCTTGCGGGGTTTTCTGCGGCGGAATTCTTCGGAGACATTTTTCCCATGTGTGGCATCGTCGGCTACGTCGGTTTTCGTCGGGCGAGTGATCTGATTGTCGAAGGACTCCGGCGTCTCGAATACCGGGGCTACGATTCCTCGGGTCTGGCCGTGCTCGACCACGAGAGCCAAATCCATGTCCGCAAGGCAGCCGGTCGCCTCGCGAACCTGGAGGAAATCGTTCACGACAATCTTCCCGACGCGTCGATGGGCATTGGCCACACCCGCTGGGCCACCCACGGTGCGCCCACCGATGGCAACGCCCATCCACACCTCGGCGGCTGCGTCGATGGCGCGACACTGGCGGTCGTCCACAACGGCGTCGTGGAAAACTTCCGCGAACTGAAAGCCCGGCTGGAGGCTGAGGGCTATGTCTTCCAATCGGAGACCGATTCGGAGGTCATTGCCCACCTCATTGACAGTTGCCTCGCGCGGGCTCTCGAGACGGGACCGCGGGTGGCTGATGAAATTGCTGACACGCCCTGGGTGGTGGCTGTTCGTGAGGCGATTCAGCAACTCCGCGGCACATACGGCCTGCTCGTCCTGTTCCGTGGCCAGTCGGATCTCCTTGTTGCCGCCCGGCTTGGCAGTCCACTGGTGATTGGTGTCGGTGACGGCGAGCACTTCATCGCCAGCGACTCAAGCCCCCTGGCGGGCCATGCTGATCGCATTGTCTATCTGGCCGACCATGAACTTGCCGTGATCACCCACGACACGCTCCGGGTGATCCACCGCGATTCCGGCCGCATCGAGCCGGCAGTGAAGCCACTGGAAATCTCCGCGGCCGACGTGGGGCTCGGCGGGTATTCCCACTACATGCTCAAGGAGATTCACGAGCAGCCGGAGACAGTCCGCGCCGCCATGCGCGGCAGGCTCTCGCAGGACGAGGCCACGGCCGTCTTCGGTGGGCTGAACCTCACGCCACGGCAGCTCCAGCGGGTGAATCGGATCGTCCTCACCGGCTGCGGCACAAGCTGGCATGCGGCGCTGGTTGGCGAATACTTGATCGAGCAGTTTGCCCGGCTGCCGGTGGAGGTGGAGTACGCCAGCGAGTTGCGCTATCGCAA
This sequence comes from Planctomycetota bacterium, assembly GCA_027622795.1. Taxonomy (GTDB): domain Bacteria; phylum Planctomycetota; class Planctomycetia; order Pirellulales; family UBA1268; genus CACORA01. The sequence goes on from JAQBZA010000101.1 coordinate 1,601, forward strand.
TCCACCGATCGATGATGGCACGCTCCTGTTCGCAATCACACAGTCAGGTGAGACGGCCGACACGCTCGCCGCCCTCCGTGAGATGAAGCGGAAGGGGCATCCCACGCTCGCCATCTGCAACGTCGTCGGGAGCACGATCGCCCAGGAGGCCGACGGCGGCATCTACCTGCATGCCGGGCCGGAAATCGGAGTGGCCAGCACGAAGGCCTTTACGAGCCAGTGTGTCGTGCTCGCCTTGTTGGCCCTCTACTTCGGCCGGCTCCGGCACATGAGTTATGAAGATGGCCTGGAGTTGATCGACGGACTCAACGAACTCCCCGACCTCGTGTCGAAAGCGCTCGAGACCGACGCCGCGGCCCGGGTGATCGCCGAGCGGTATCGGCAGGCAAGCACGTTCCTCTATTTGGGGCGGCAATACAACTTCCCGGTTGCGCTCGAAGGGGCACTCAAACTCAAGGAAATCAGCTACATCCATGCCGAGGGCTACCCGGCCGCCGAGATGAAGCACGGGCCGATTGCGCTAGTTGACCCGCTCACGCCAAGCGTGTTCATCATTCCGCAGGGCAAGGTTTACGAGAAGGTGATCCTCAATCTTGAGGAGATTAAGGCCCGCAAGGGACCGGTGATCGCCGTCTGTAGCCCGGGTGACGAGCGAGTGCGGCATCTGGCCGACGAGATACTCGAAATTCCCGAGGTGCCCGACTTCCTGCAGCCGATCGTCTCGGCGATCCCGCTGCAGTTGTTGGCCTATCACATCGCCTGCCTGCGGGGCTGCGACGTCGACAAGCCACGAAATCTCGCCAAGAGCGTCACGGTGGAGTAGGACAGGCTTCGCCCCCCCTCCTTTTCCGCGGCCCGCGCGGCTGCTACGATCACACTTCCTCACTCGCCCGAGTGGCGGAATTGGCAGACGCGCAAGATTCAGGTTCTTGTCCAGGTAACTGGGTGGAGGTTCAAGTCCTCTCTCGGGCATTTCCGTGACCATGGCTAAGGAACGTGGCCGCCAGTTCCATCGGGATCGGCAGGACGATCGTCGTATTGTTGGCCGTGCCCACGTCCGCCAGCGTCTGCAGAAACCGCATCTGCATCGCCATCGGATGCCCCTCGATCGTCTCGGCGGCCTCCCGCAGCTTGCCGGCCGCCTGGCTTTCCCCTTCGGCGTGGATCACCTTGGCCCGCCGTTCGCGTTCGCTCTCGGCCTGCTGTGCCATCGCACGCTTCATTTCCTCGGGCAGATCGACGTGCTTGATCTCCACGAGTGAAACTTTCACGCCCCACGGGTCGGTCTGCTGATCGATCACCTCTTGGAGTCGGCGGTTGATCCGCTCCCGTTCGGCGAGGAGGTCGTCGAGTTCTGCCTGGCCGAGGATACTGCGAAGCGTGGTCTGGGAAACCTCGATGGTGGCATACATGAAGTTCTCCACCTCCAGCACAGCCCGCATCGGATCGATCACCCGAAAATAGACGACGGCGTTGACCTTCATCGACACGTTGTCGTGCGTGATCACGTCTTGAGAAGGCACATCCGCCACGATCGTCCGCAGGCTGATCCGTACCATGCGGTCGATTGGCCAAAAGACGATGACGAGGCCAGGCCCCTTCGGTTTGGCAAGCACCCGGCCGAGCCGGAACACCACGCCCCGCTCGTACTCGGCGAGGATTCGGATGCAACTGAGGGCGTAGAGGACGACGAGCGGCAGCATGATGCCGAGGATGCCGAGCGCATTCATGGCCTCGAAGAGTGGGCTGATCCCGGGGGTGGGCTGCATGGCATGGCTCCGAGGGTTAGGAAGGGCTGGTGGCTTTCGGCGCGATCGAGGAGGCGGATGGAGACGATGAGTGCGGTCGCACATGCAGCGTGAGGCCGTCGCGGCTCACCACCTCGAGGCTGGCGCCATGGGCCACGGGCGCGTCGGCGGTGGCCCGCCAGAGTTCGCCGTGCAGCCGCACGGGGCCGGTGTACGTGGCGCCCACCCGTCGGAAATCGTCGTCGGCAATGGTGCTCGCCCCCATCTGTGCCTCGCTTCCGGTAAGGACCCGAGTGCGATGGGTCTTCAACACGCTGCCCACGAGCACGAACGTGATCAGGGCGGTCGCCAGCGCGACGGGGAGGAGCAGCGTGAGCGATACTCCGGCAAAGCCGGCCGGTGAATCGACGAGCATCAGCCCGCCAAGCACGAGGCAGACGGCTCCGCCGAGCGACAGGGCCCCAAAGCTGGTCACGAAGGCCTCGGCGGCAAACATCGCCAGCCCCAGCACCACCAGCAGCAGGCCGGCGATCTGCACCGGCAGGAAGGCGAGCGAGAAGAAGCTCAGCGCCAGGCAGATCGCGCCGAGCGTGCCGGCGACGCCCCAGCCGGGCGAATAGAGTTCAAAGAGCACGCCATAAAATCCGAGGACGAGGAGCAGAAACGCCACGTTTGGGCTGGCCAGCGCCGACAGTGCCTGTTCGCCCCACCACATCGGTCGCTCGATGATCGTGGCCTCGGCCGTCCGGAGCGTCTGCGGGCCGTCGGGAGTGCTGACGACGCGGCCGTCGATCCTGTGGAGCAGATCATTCAAATCGTCGGCGAGGAGATCGACGGCTCCCGCCTCGATCGCCTCCGTGGCCGGCACCGACACGCTCTCACGCACTGCCTGCGTGGCCCATTCCACATTCCGCCCACGGAGGGATGCCAGCGCTCGCGCCCAGGCGACGGTGTCGTTGATCGCCTTCAGCTCGCCGGCGGCCGGGCCACGACGCTCGCCCTCTTCGGGAGCGTCGCTGTCGGCGGGGCGGTTCGGGGGGGCGAAGGGCAGGTCTCCACCAAGCGATACCGGAGCCGCGGCGCCGATATTGGTGCCGGGGGCCATCGCGGCGACGTGGGCCGCCATCGTGATAAACATCCCCGCCGACGCCGCCCGGGCCCCCTGCGGCGCCACGAAGACCACAACCGGCACCGGGCTGGCAAGGATCGCCTTGACCATGCGGCGAGTTGAATCGACGAGCCCGCCGGGAGTGTCGAGCAGGATCACGAGACACTCGGCACCGGCAGAGGCGGCATCGTCGATGGCCCGGCCGACGAACCGGGCTGTGATCGGTGTGATGGCCTCGTTCTCGAGCCGGACCACGACCACGATTGGATGCGGCAGATCTGGCTGCGGGTCATGTTGTGGCGGGGCGGCATCGGGTGGGGCGGCCCAGCATAGCGCCCCCAGCGCAGCAGTCTGGCAGACGACCGCCGTCACCGCCGCACACTGCCACTTGGTCGACCGCATCGGGCCATCCTCCCGCATGAACCACGAGCCTCGAGAGCCGCTCGGTCCGTGCGGGAGACGCCTTCCGGCAACTATCCTACGCAGCGAGTGCCTTCGCGGACGACCTCGCTGCCGCCACCGGTCTGGAGGCCGTGCCGAATCAACCGGTTGCCCGTGGCGACACCTTCGGTAGGATGGTTGTGGGGCTGTAGCTCAGTCGGTAGAGCATCGGACTTTTAATCCGTTGGTCCTGGGTTCGAGTCCCAGCGGCCCCATTTCGATTTCGCAAGACCTACCTGCCGCCCGGCGTCTTCGTCAACTCGCCTCGGCACGAGGCTCGAGCTGGAAAATCTGTACCATCGTGCCACTTGTGAAGGCGTGCACGATCGCCCCGGTCGCAGGTTCAATCACGACCGCAGCCTCCCGCACCTTGCGGCCCGAGAGCCGCTGGATTTCTTTGCGTAATTCATCGCACGACACGGCAAAGAGAGCGCGATGATACTGCTCCACCTTCGCTGCGCCGGCCTCGGTGCGGGCCAGAATCTTTTCGGCCGGCGTCAACGCTTCGTGCAACGTGAGCACGACCGTCTCGTCGCTGGCGACCACGGTCACGGCCTTCGGGGTGTGCCCCGTACGCTCCGACTGCATCGACAGGGCTATCTCCGCCAACTCCTTCGAGAAGTTGGCTGACGTTTCGTGTTCGCCCATGGATCTGGTGCCTCGTGGTGTTTCGCTGGTGATGTTCCCGTGTTGCTCTGGAGCCACTGTAGCGTCTCGGGGAGACAAGGTGGCGACTTGAATGCTCCAAGCCCGCTTGCAGGCGATGACAAGCCACGATCTTCTGCGTCCTATCAGGCGCCCAGTCGGCGGTATGCCTGCCGAAACCGAGAGGGTGTGAGGCCCGTGAGGCCGCTGAAGAGTCGCGTGAAGTGGCTCTGGGAGCTGAAGCCAAGATCGAGCGACAGTTGGGCAATTGACTCCCTGCCTGTTCTCAGGAGGAAGAGGGAGAGGCCGATCCGCCGCCGATTCATGAAGCGGTTGAGGCTCATGCCGGTCGATTTTTGGAATTTTCGGGCAAAGTGGCTGGGCGAAAGGCCGAAGCCGTCGCTCATTTCGTCCAGCGACGGTTGCCCGTGGAGACGGGCATCCACACGCTCCACAATCTGCCGCATCACCGGCGGGGGAAACACGCTTGCGTCCTTGAGCCAGTCAGGCAGACGGCCTCCAGCCAGGGCCGAAAGCCGCATGATTACCTGTCGTGCCGCGATTTCGGCCCCCAGATCCTCGGCAAGGTGTCCGCGAGTCTGAGCCGTCACGAGCCGAAGCATACACGCCTGTATCAGGGCATCCCGAAACACCGGCATCGCTTGCAGGCCGACCAGGCGGGGGATGTCTTCAGCCTCGCACACATGCTCCACATGCCCACTGGGGAGGAGGAATTCATGCCCGTGATAGGTTCCTGGTGCGGTGATCCCCAGCGAGTGCCTGGCGAAATCGCCGGGAAAAAAGCCGAGATCACCGCCGGTCACATGGCAGGGCAGGTCGCCTTCAGTGGTGGTCCACAGCAAGTCGGCATCGCCCGCCTCGGTCAGGATGAGCCGATGCACGACAGCGGAGTACTCATGGAGCACAAACACCCGCGGCGGCCGAATGATGAGATCGTTCGTAAACCACGACAGGTGGGGATAGGGCGACAGTTTGCTTCCGGCCATTGCCATCTCCCCATCGACCGGACCAGTCAAGGAATGCGAGTCAAGAAGGCTCCCCGATGATTGTGCACTATTTGCCCGATGAGCGCGCCGGCGGGCCTGCCTCCAGGCTGGCCATGCGGGTGTGGTGACAAAAGCCAAGCGATTCGCGTCGCCGCATGCGGGTGTTGTGAAAGACGTGCCGGCGGCTGTTTGTCAGAGTCATCCCCACAGGGCCAAGCAGGATGGCTTGGCTGATCATCATCACGGAGGTGTACAGTGCGACCATTCCATAGCCAACTGAGTTCCACGACTGCTGTTTTCGCGATCGCGGAGATCAAGGCCGCCGTCGAGGTCTTTGATCGCGGTGACACCAACGTCTTCGACGCGTTGACCGCGATCATCGTCGCGGTTGAAGCGTATCAGGGGAGCACGCGATCAGAACCGCGTCGTGACGCCGCGTAGGGGCGAAGAGGTCCCGATTCCCATCCGATGGTCCCAGCCTGACCGCGGGCGGCTCTTTTTTCGGCTTGCGGGCAGCCGCGTTGTGATTACACTCCGCTGGGAGCGGAAACTCGCCGCTCATCACGGACCCTGCTCATGTTTCAGCCAGTTCTGCCGCCTTGATTTGACCGCGGGAACCTGCTGGCCCTCTGGTCCGTCTGCTGCCTGACTCCCTCCCCACTCGTGGCGGCGTGTGCTTCGTTGTGGCGATCTGTTCGCTGGGCAGGCCCACGCCGCAGCCATGCCCCGCCTCCAAGGATTCCGCGTCTCTGCTGGCACCGGACGGCAGGATGGAGTTTCTGGGCGGACAGCGGTTGTGGATCATGCTCGGCCTAGTCGCCCTCACGATGGCGATCATCGCGTTCCTGCCACGATTCACGCGGGCTGTCCCCTCGTCGCTAGCCGCCATCCTGGTGAACCCTGCGAAAGTGTCATTGACCGGGCCATCCTTTTCTACTCAGGAGAGCATCGAATCGTCGAGGAGCGACTCGATTCGCCCGAACACATCGGCGATCTCATCCGCATCGGGCAGAAGCGTCACGCGGAAATGGTCGCGGTAGGGCACGTTGAAGCTCGACCCCGGCGCCACGAGCACATGCTTCTGCTGCAAGAGATCGAGGGCGAAGGCCTGGTCGTCAAAGGCCGCCAGGCCGCCCGGGAGCCGCTCGGCATGCACCCGAATGAAGCCATACATCGCCCCGCGCGGCGGCATCACGGAGAGATACTTGCTGCGGCCAACCGCGTCGAGCACCGCCTGCCGGCTGGCATGGAGCCGCCCGCCGGGCCGCGTGAGATCGAAGATCGATTGATAGCCACCGAGCGCGGTCTGCACGGCATACTGCCCCGGCACGTTGGAACAGAGCCGCAGCGATGCCAGCATCTCGACAGCATCGATGAAGTCGCGGGCATGCTCCCGCTCACCGGAAAAGACGAGCCAGCCAACCCGCAGGCCGCAGGCCCGGTAGATCTTGCTCAGGCCGCCGAAGGTGAGGCAGAGGCCGTGGCGAGCCAGCGTGGCGGCCGGCACAAACTCGGCCTCGTTATAGAGCATCTCGTCGTAGATCTCATCGGCACAGAAAACGAGGTGATGCCGCTCGGCGATGTCGGCGAGTGCCTGAAGCACCTCCCGCGAATAGACGGCACCGGTCGGATTGTTGGGATTGATGACGACGAGGGCCCGCGTCTTGTCAGTGATGAGCGCCTCGATCTCGGCCGGGTCGGGCACGAAGCCGCGTTCGGGGTGGCAGGGGTAATGCACCGCCTTCGCACCGTGGATCACCACGCTCGCCGTCCAGAGCGGATAGTCGGGGCTCGGCACGAGCACCTCGTCGCCCGGATTGAGCAGGGCCCGCATCGCAAGCATGATCAGCTCTGATACACCGTTGCCGATGAAGACATCGTCGGCGGTGACGTCCATCACGCCCCGGTTTTGCTGCTGCATCACCACGGCCTCACGGGCCGGGAAGATTCCCTTCTGATGGGAATAGGGATCGGCCTGGTGGAGGTTTTCGACGATCGCCACCCGCATCGAGCCCGGCATCCGAAACCCAAACAAGCCGGGGTTGCCGATGTTGAGCTTGATGATGTCGTGGCCTTCCTTCTCCAGTTGATCCGCGCGGCGGGCGAGCGCACCGCGAATCTCGTATTTCACGCCGTGGAGATGTTCGGAGGCTCGGAGCGGGGGCAGGCTCATCCTGTAACCCTACCACGCGATCTGGCCAACGCCGATCCTACCGCCCCGTTCGGCGAGGAAGGCCGGCCGCGGCGGCGCATGCCCGAAGGGTGGCGCGAGACGGTTCGCCCAGGTGCGTGAGGATTTTCCGTATCGGCGCGGCCTCCCGGCTCGGCATGCTGGTGGCGAACCGCGCTGTCCTGAAGATAGTGTACGGCTGTTTACTCCAGCCGTCCACCTGCCGGTCCGCCCATGGTCGCCGCGGTCACAGGGTTTCCCGCGCGATGCCGCCTCCGCCCGCACGGAGGCCCCGCGGAATCCCGCCGTTACGAGCGGCGTCGGCCCGAGAAGACGCCGCTCCACAAAGTGGTCTCCGAGAACCTCGAGAGCTGGCTCCAGTGGCGAGACGCCGAGCGGCCCGTGCCGGGATACGTCGAGGACGAACTCCGCGGCTATCTCGCCTGCGGGCTCCTCTGCTTCGGCTTCGCCCGCGCGGTCTGCATGACGTGCCGCACGGGATTCGTCGTGGCCTTCTCCTGCAAGGGCCGCGGCGTCTGCCCGTCCTGCAACGGCAGGCACATGCCCCAGACGGCCGCGCA
>JAQBZA010000102.1 GCA_027622795.1 Planctomycetota bacterium
ACGAACCGCATCGGGCATGTGGTGTCCGTGTCGGCCACGTCGTAGTCAGAGAGGATCGGCACCAGCAGCGATCGCTTCACCTTTGCATAGATGCTGCGGCGGGCCTGCTCTTCGGGAGGCGAATTGCCCCAACCCGCCCCCGGCCGCGACTGGGTGGCTTTCACCTCGTCGGGAATATCGGGAAAGACACCAGGCCCAAACATCTTCGGATTGAAGGCCCCGCTTGCCACGTGGATCGAATCCCGGATCTCCTCTGCCGACAGCCGACGCATGTCAAACCGCCAGAGGGCATCGTTAAGTGGATCCTTCGCCAGGGCTTCGGCGTTGCCCGCGGATGAGGCGCGGTAGGCCTCCGACATCAGGATCAGCTTGTGGAGCGGCTTGAGCCGCCAGCCACCGGCGATGAACTCAGCCGCCAACCAGTCGAGCAGCTCCGGATGCGTAGGGGGATCGCCGGCGAGGCCGAAGTTGCTCGGGCTGCGGACGAGGCCGCGGCCGAAGTGATGCTGCCAGATGCGGTTGACCATCACGCGGGCCGTGAGCGGGTTGTCGGGCGACGCAATCCACCCGGCCAGCGTTGTGCGGCGGCCGGTGGTCTTCGCGTCGGCAGAGGGCGTGGGAATGACCGGGGCCCGCGGATTCAGCACCCCTGGAAATGACGGCTCGACCCGGTTCTCCGGCGTGGGTTCGGCATGCGGGTTGCCGCGGTAGAAGACGAACGTGTCGGGAGCGGCGGGACCATGCTCACTCACCACGAGGGCCTTGGAGACGGCGGCGTTCTCCCGATCAAGTGCCGCCAGCCTTGCTTTCCAGTTCGCGAGGTCCGCCTTCGTGAGGTCATCGAGAGCCTGCTCACCGTGCTCTTTGATCCGCTTCTCAATTTCCTGCACGTTCCGCCGCGCCTCCTCGCGACGACGGGCGAGTTCCTCACCGCGGTGCTGAGCCTCGTCTGCCGACTCACCATCGAGGGGAATCGCCCGCTCGATGAATTTTGGATTCATCTGCCGCTCCCCCATCGGCGTGATGTTGTGGAAGAAGGCAAGCAGACCGTAGTAGTCTCGTTGTGGGAGTGGATCGATCTTGTGGTCGTGGCAACGGGCACAGTTGATCGTGAGCCCGAGGAACGTCTGTGCGGTGGTGGCGACGATATCGTCGAGCCCGTCGTATTTGGCCTGCAGCCGGTCGGCAGGCTCGTCATCCCACAGCCCCAGTCGGTAGTAGCCTGTGGCAATCAGAGAATCCGCAGTGGGGGCCGGCAACTCGTCGCCGGCTAATTGCTCGACGACAAACTGGTCATAGGGCTTGTCGTTGTTCAACGAGCGGATGACGTAATCCCGATACCGCCAGGCATGTGGCTTGTCGCCGTCGCGTTCGAATGAGTTCGTGTCGGCATAGCGGACGAGATCAAGCCAATGGCGGGCCCATTTCTCTCCGTAATGCGGGGAGGCCAGCAGACGATCGACTACCCGCTCCCAGGCAGTGGGCGACTCATCGGCGAGAAACTCCCGCATCTCCTGCTCACTCGGTGGTAGGCCGGTCACGTCATAGGTGGCGCGGCGGAGCAGGGCAGCCCGGTCGGCTTCCGGGGGAGCGGCCAAGCCGCGATGGGTAAGTCCCGCGCGGATGAAGGCATCAATCGAATGCTCGATGCCTTCCACGGCGGGTACGCCCGGACGGCTGAGTGGTTGAAATGCCCAGTGTCCCTTCCACTCGGCACCGTTGTCGATCCAAGCTGCCAGGGCCGCGATCTCGGCCGGCGTGAGCCGCGGCCCCTCGGGCGGCATCTGGGTGTCAGGATCGGTGGACGTAATACGAGCGAGCAATTCGCTGGTAGTCGACTGCCCTGCCACGATCGCGTGACTGCCGCTGTCGAGTTGTTTCGTCGCAGCCGCCCGATCATCGAGCCGCAGGCCGGCCTCCTGGGTGTCAGGCCCGTGGCAGGAGAGGCAGCGCTTCGCCAACAGCGGTTGGATGTCTCGCGAAAAGTCTGGGGATTCTGCGGTGGCCGAGCCTTGGGCCGCACTCCACACGATCAGAATCAGCGCAGCACACCGCATCATCTGTCCATTGACCTAACGGGTGTTTGGATTCGCCAAGCACGAGGCGGACGTGACCGAGTCGGCCGATATTCTAAGCACCGTTTACAAAAAATCAATTCATCGATATTTTGCTGTCGAGGCCACCAATGACCACCCCCGCGAATCGCGTCGAATCGACTCTGCTTCGCCGGATCAACGAGCGTCGGCTCTTGGAGGTCATCCAAAGCCACGGTCCATCGTCACGAGCCATGCTGACGCGGGCTTCGGGCCTCACCGCGCCAACCGTGTCAAAGGCAGTCGATTCGCTGCTGCGGCGCGGCCTGATTGAGGAACTCGAGCCACGAGAGCAGGCCCTCGGCCGCCCAGGAAAGCTCGTCCGCATGGCGACGCAGTCGGGTGCTGTGGTCGGCGTCGTGATCGACACGCAGACCTGCTGCACGGCTGCGGCCGGTCTTGATGGGACGGTCACGGAGGAGCAGACACGACGGTTTGCGACGCCCGATGACTACGCGACTCTCATCGACATGGTTGAACGCGATTGCCGTGCCCTGATGGCCGATGTCTCGGGGAAACTGCACGGTGTCGGCGTGAGTGTGCCGGGGCTGATCAACGACCGCCTCGGCGAGATCGTCTTCTCACCAAACCTCCATCTTCTCGACAAACGCAATCCCGCGCACGACCTTGGGCAACGCCTCGGTGTTCCCTGCCTCCTGATCCAAGAGTCTGATGGGTTATGCCTCTCCGAACGCCTGTACGGCGATGCTCGTGGCATTGACGACTTCGCCGTGCTCGATGCCTCGTTTGGATTGGGCCTGGCCGTGATGAGTGGCGGCCACCTGCTTACCGGCCACAGTGGAATGGCGGGGGAGATCGGCCACATCACCGTCGCCCCCGACGGCCTGCGGTGTGGTTGCGGCAACCGCGGTTGCCTGGAGACACTGGCCACCGACGCGGCCCTTCTCCGGATGCTGGCCGACAAACTTGGCAGACGCCTCGATATCATGGCCGCCTCTGCGCTGCTCGCCGAGCGGGCAGCCGATTTCCAACACGAAATTCGCTCGGTCACCGAATACCTCGCCATAGCCATCGCCGCCGTGATCAACATCTTCAACCCCACCACGCTCTTCGTGCACGGCACGCTTCTGGCAGCCGAGCCAGATCGATTTGCCCGCGTGCTCGAGCGGGTGAAACAGCGAACGCTCACCGCCTCATTGGCTGATTGCACCATCGTGGCAACGCGATCGAGCAAGCGTCAGGGCGCGATTGCCGGTATCATGCATCACCTCACCAACGCGTGGGCACCGACGGTGCGTTAACGTCACTCCATCCCATCCTCCTTCGTTTCAAAAACCCATGAGCATTTCCCCACCTGCGCGTCCGTTTTCTCTTGCTGGCCGCGTGGCACTCGTCACCGGGTCATCGACGGGACTTGGAAAAGCGATGGCCGTGTGTCTGGGGCACGCCGGTGCGCGGGTGGCACTGAACTACGCCAATGCGCAGCCCCGGGCCGCAGAGGCGTTGGCCGAACTTGAGGCCGCAGGAATCTCGGCGCAACTGTTTCGTGCTGATGTGACGGATGAAGCCGACATCGACACCATGTTTACAGAGATCGAAAACTCGCTCGGCCCCGTCGACATCGTCGTCATCAATGCCACGCCGCCACAGCCGCAAAAGCCGATCGAAGACTATGACTGGGCGTTCTATCAACAGATGCTCGACTTCTTCGTGAAGAGCCCCTATCTGCTGACCCGGCGAGCGTTGCCCGGCATGAAGACCCGAAAGCACGGCCGGCTCATCAACATCACAAGCGAAGTCTTTCACCTTGGCGTTGCCCCTTTCTCGGCCTATGTGGCCGCCAAGGGGGGACAGACAGGGTGGTCGCGCAGCATGTGCCACGAACTCGCGCCATTCGGCATCACGGTCAACATGATCGCACCCGGCTGGATTCCCGTAGAGCGGCATGCCAACGATCCGCAGGCCGATAAAGATGCTTATTTCAGTACCATCCCGCTGGGTCGGTGGGGCACGCCCGAGGACGTCGGTTGGGCCGCGACCTACCTTGCCAGTGATGAAGCTTCGTTCGTCACCGGCCAGACGATCGCCGTCAATGGCGGCAAGACCTGCTGGTAAACGGTCGTGATCTGAGACTCGGCCGCAGGACGTGTGCCCCGCACCGCGTTACGGGAGCACCACCTCGTCTGAAATGATGACCGGTCGCCCTGCGGTGACAGGAGTCGCTGTGCCGCCCATGGGCACGCCCTCGCTCACCATTGGCATGCCACCACCCATGCTCGCCCCCATTCCCGCTCCCGCACAGGGGTCGCAGCAGGGGTTGGCCTGGGCGCAGGGCGCACCCTGGCCACATGTCCGCATCGGGGGCCCGGCCATTGGGGCCGGAGCGCCCGGTGGCGTGAATCCGGGGGGCAGGTGGCCGAAGCACCGCTCATACTTCCACACTTCCAGCGCGATATACCGCTCCGAAAGCGACTTGCAGCCGGAAAGCCCCGCGGCGGCCAGCACAACTGGCACAACCAGCAGGGCACGCTTGCTCCACTCCGTCGAACGCATCGATCCGTCTCCTGGAAAGGCCAGCCGACGTCTCGAAAGGGCGTCGGGTTTGTTAGGCCCGCGGCACCGTCCGCGAAGCCTCGCAACCCTACACCATGAAATGGGCTTCGCAAATTATTTGCGGTGCCGGATCTTGGATCGCATCCGCCGCTTCTTCTGGCCCCGCTTGCGGCGACCCTTGCCTGACTTTTTAACGCCCATGCTTTGCTCCGGGAGAAACACTCTATCTTCGGGAGAAGTTGTAAAAACGGAGGGGTGCCCTTGCAAGCCAGTGGCTCCCACCGCGAAGTTGGATGGGTGCGGACGGTTTTTGACCACCCCGGCGACACTCCACGAACGGCATGATCGTTCTCTTCCCTACCTACGCCCGTCGACTGCCCGGCACCCGGCAATGGCGGGCCTCAATCGCTGGCATGGTCGCGAGGCCACTGCCCGAGCGCAGCCGTCGCCGGGTGCTGGCCCGTGCCGTCCTGAAGCGGATCCTCGACGTCGATGACGACGACATCGACACGGCCATCTTCCGCGACCGCGCTGATGCCTTCTTCTTCCAACGGCTGGTGGGTCGGCCAGTCCGCGTGGCGATCGCCGGCCGCACGATTGACGCCGGCCAGTCCGACCGGGCAGGGCACTTCCAAGCCGATGTGCTGGTCGATGACGACGACGTGGCAACATTGGCCACACCCTGTGGCTCCGGCTGTCGCTGGCTCCCCTACGATGGGTCGCTCACGACGGGTGACGATGAACCAGACCCGCTCGATCCCGCCAGCACCCCGATGGCCCGCGGCCGAATCCAATGCATCGACGATGAGGGGCTTTCGGTCATCTCTGATATCGACGACACGGTGAAGATCACCAACGTCGCCCACCGTCGCGAACTGTTGGCAAACACGTTTCTGCGGGAGTTTGCCGCCGTGCCCGGTATGGTCGAGGCGTTTGGACGACTCGCCACCAGCGGCACGGTGTTTCACTATGTATCGGCCAGCCCTTGGCAGCTGGCACCAAGCCTGTGCGAGTTTTTCTCAGTGGCCGGCCTGCCGGCCGGCTCGATGCATCTCAAGCTTTTCCGACTCAAAGACTCGACGCCCCTGGGGCGGCTGCCCTCCCGCAAGCGATCGAAGCGGCGGGCGATCGAACGGATCATCGCCGATTTTCCGGGGCGGCGATTCGTCCTCGTGGGCGACTCTGGTGAACGCGATCCGGAGGTCTATGCGGCGGTGGCGCGGCGGCATCCGGAGCAGGTGCAGAGCGTGCTGATCCGACAGGTTGAGGCAAAGGCTTCGCACGAGAAGGTTCTTTCCCGGCTCGACCGTCTGGCCCGCAAACTTCCAGAAGGTCGGCTACAGGTGTTCACTGAGCCAGCGGAAGTGGCTGCCTTCATGGGCTAAGGCCGGCGTTCCCGGGAGCCGCAGCCTGCGCCCTATGGGCTCTCAAACGCATTCTGGTAATGCTCCACGACCGGCGACTCCTCGCCAAACGTCACCGTCACCACGTCGATCCGCACCGAGCAATCCTGCAGCCGATGCCGGCGGATATAGGCGTTGGCGAGATCGGCGATGCGGCGTTTCTTCTGATGGCCGATTGTCTCGACCGGATGGCCGTGGCTCGTATCGCTGCGGCTCCGCACCTCAACGAACACCACCGTGCGGTCGTCGAGGGCCACGATATCGATGTCGCCGCGGAGGACCTTTTCCCGCCGGCCCACGATCCGATAGCCAATGCCGCGGAGATACCGGGCCGCCTCATCCTCACCGCGCCGGCCGATTTCATCCCGCGAAGCCATAAACGGCTACGCCTTCGCAGCAGCCTTCTTGCGGGCCGGCTTCTTGGCATTGCCCTCGGCGTTGGCGTCTTCCCGCTTCTCACGAAGCCGCGTCGCCTTGCCGACACGGTCGCGGAGGTAATAGAGCTTCGCTCGCCGCACCACACCCGACCGCTTCACCTCGATCTTGGCGATCTTGGGCGAGTGCACGGGAAACTTCCGCTCCACTCCTTCGCCGGCCACGATCCGCCGCACCGTAAACATTTCGCGGCTCCCGGTGCCGCTGCGGGCGATCACCAGGCCATTGAAGATCTGAATTCGCTCCTTCTCGCCTTCGAGAATTCGCGTGTGCACATCAACGGTGTCACCGATGTTGAATTTCGCCACCTCGGGCTTCAGGCTCGAGGCTTCAACGTGGGCAAGGATCTTCTGGCTCATGGTGGGTTCCTTTCGGGAGTTTGATGATCAGGAATGGTTGGTCTGCAGGGTGCGACGGCGGGTGGCGGTGACAGCCTGCTCATGTCGCCAGGCCGCAATTTTCTGATGGTCGCCCGAGAGGAGCACGTCGGGCACAGTGAGGCCGCGATACTCCCGCGGACGCGTGTATTGCGGGCCTTCCACGAGGCGGTCAGCCCCGGAGAAGGAATCTTGGCGGGCGCTCTCTTCGTCGCCGAGCACGCCCGGCACGAGCCGCGACACAGCATCGACGATCACCATCGCCGCCACCTCGCCACCGGAGAGCACATAGTCGCCGATCGAGATCTCGTCTGGGGCGAGGATCGCCTTCACTCGCTCGTCGAAGCCTTCGTAGCGGCCGCAGACAAGCACGAGCCGCTCGTGCGTGGCAAGCTCCTCCACGATCGCCTGATCGAGCCGACGGCCACCCGGCGTGAGCATCACGAGGTGGCCAGCATCGGCCTGCTGCTGCACGGCCTCCACGCATTCCACCACGGGGCCGGCCATCAGCAGCATGCCGGGGCCGCCACCGAAGGGCCGGTCGTCCACCTGTCGGTGCACGCCGGCGGCGAAGTCACGGATGTTCGTCACGCGGATATCGAGCAGGCTAGCGGCGCGTGCCGCCCCGATGAGGCTTCCTTCGAGGAAGCTCGTGAACATTTCGGGAAAGAGCGTGAGGATATCGATCCGCATGGCAGCGAGCAGAGTCCGGGGCTGGAACCGCGAAACTTCGGCATCAGGCAATCAAGACTCTTTTGATTCTTCGGCGGCAGGCTCAGCCGGTGCTTCAGCCGCGGGCTCCGCAGCCGGAGCCTCGGCAGACACTTCGGCGGGCGCTTCTGCAGGTGCCTCAGCCGCAGGTGCTTCGGCGGTTGCTTCCGCGGCAGCCGCTTCTTCAGTCTTGGGCGGCTCGGGCACGAAGACCGGCGGGCCGGGATCGGGGAGCACCTTCGGCAGCGAGAGCCGGGCGCGGGCCTCTTCCATTTCCTTGAGGTGCGTGCCGTTGGGGCCGTATTTCTTGATCAGCACTCTGACGTTGTCACTCGGCAGGGCACCGACAGACAGCCAGTGCTGCACGCGGCCGTGGTCGAGCGTGCAGCGGGCGTCGGTCTCGGGCACGCTCGGGTCGTAGGTGCCGATCGCCTCGATCACGCGGCCGTCCCGCGGGCTTCTTTTATCGGTTGCACAAATCCTGAAGAAGGCACGGTGCTTCCGGCCCATCTTTTTCATCCGAATCACGACTGCCACGGTCACTCTTCTCCTGCGGAAACTTTCGAGCCCCTTAGCGTACCCGAGAAACGGGCAAACCCAAGCCCACCCCCGGGAAAAGTCATTTTTTCGGCCATGAGCCCAATTTCATCCCGCCGGCTTCCGCCAGCGGCTCCGGTCTAACGTATTCTGAGGGTATGACAGAGTCGCCCAATGATCCCCCCCTCAAACCGTGGGCCGTCACCCCCGAAAAAATTCGGGACGCGGTTCAACGAATTGTCTCAGCGGCTCAGCCATTGCGAGTGATCGCCTTTGGATCAGTCGTCCGCGAGGGTGTTGAGTACGCGAACGATCTTGATGTGATCGTGATCGAAAAGCACGTTGAAGACCGCTACGGGGAGACGATTCGCCTTCGCCAGGCCCTGCGCGGGCTCCTCATGCCAATTGATCTCATCGTGATGTCTGCACGTGACTTCGAAGAGCGATCCGGCATCGTGGGTACGGTTGCACACGCCGCTCTTCGAGAGGGCAAGGTGCTGTATGACGCAGCTTGACCATGCCCGGCTGCTCTACCGGAAGGCATGCCAAGATCGGGCAATCTTGACGCACATTGTCGAGGAGCCGGAGATCGACGACGACGCGGTAGGGTTTCATGTTCAGCAGGCCATCGAGAAACTGCTCAAGAGTGCGTTGGCGGCCCGCGGACGAGAGTATCCACGAACCCATGACCTTCGAGTCCTCATCGAACTTCTCCGCGAACTCGGAGAACAGATTCCGGAATCATGCCGTGATATCGATGAACTGACGCCGTTCGCAACAGTCTTTCGCTATGACGATGTTTCGCTAGGCAATACCGCCCGCCGGAAAGAATGGCTCAGTATCGTCGATGACCTGAGCACGTTCGTCGCCGAGCGTATTGGCAAGTAGGACAGGCTCAGCCTGTCCTACTTGCGACTCGGTCGCCCTACTTGCTGCCGCGTTTTTTGCGGCGGGCCTCTTTGTCGCGCTGCTTTTTGAGCTTGCGCCGCTCCTCGGCGGTGAGCCGTTTGCCGGTGTCGCCCTTAGGGCGGCCAAGGCGGGCTCCGGGGTTGGCCATCTGTGCCTGGAGCTTCTGCACCTCCCGCATCCGGTCTTTCATGCCGAGGCCGGCCATGCCCTTCATGAGCCC
>JAQBZA010000103.1 GCA_027622795.1 Planctomycetota bacterium
CGTTGACCGCTGATGCGGCCGAAACCATGCCCCCCTCTACCAGAGGATACGCACGGGGAGGCGGAATCTTGCGCGCCATTTTTCTTTTTTTGGCTTCGACCAACGGTGCCTTCCAATCAGTTACTCCTTTGCTTCGGGTGCGGGAAGTCACGGAGTGGAAAGGAGGGCGTCATCACGATGAGTTCAAAAGACGAGCGGAGCGATTCAATCACGACACTCTTGCTCGAGTGGCAGGCGACCGCCGATGAGCGGCATCTCGAATCGCTCTTGCGAATGTCGTCAGACCTCTTGTGGCAGACGGCTCGCACGATGCTGATCCGCTGCGGCGTGGCCGACCCTGCAGCCGCCGATGACGCCGTGGCGCTCGTGCTCGATCATGTCCGCCGCCTGCCGGGCACTGCGGCGCATGAACAGCAAGTCTCTCAATTCCGGCCCCGTCGCTCGGCCCAGAACGCCGATCCCGGAGAGGCCTATCTCATCTGGCTGAGCAAGGAGCGGGCCCGCGACGTCGCTCGCCGCCGTCGATCGCGGGCTCGGCACATGCAGCCACTCTCCGCGATTGAAGCGAACAGTTTGCTCACGCCACTTCAGACGCTTGTGGGGTCGTCCACTGCCGACGCTGACGATCTGCTCCGTCTGGAGCAGGCGATCGACGGGCTCAAGGACCGCCAAGCGACCGTGATCCGGATGCTGATCACCGGACGGAATCAGGCCCGGATCGCTGCCGAACTCAACGTCTGCGAAGGCACCGTGTCGCGGCTACGGAATCGCGCGATCGCCCGGCTCCGCCACCTCCTCGCAAAGTAGGACAGGCTTCAGCCTGTCCTTGCGGCCGGATTCGCAGGCTGAAGCCTGCGCCACAGAAACTCATTCTACAACACCACCGTCCGTCGCCCGTGCAGAAACACGCGGTCTTCCAGCACCAGCCGCACGGCCCGCGCGAGCACGAGCTTCTCCACATCGCGGCCCGCCTGCGCCATCCGCTCGGGCGTAAACGCATGGTCAATATGAATCACGTCTTGCGCGATGATCGGCCCATCATCGAGTTCGGCCGTCACGAAGTGGGCTGTCGCCCCGATGATCTTCACACCGCGGGCAAACGCCTGCCGGTACGGGCTCGCACCAGCGAAGGCCGGCAGAAACGAGTGGTGGATATTCACGATCTGCTGCGGATAGCGATCGACAAATCGCTCGGAGAGCACCCGCATGTAGCGGGCCAGCACGATCACCTCCGGCGCATAGCCATCAATCGCCGCGGCGAGTGCCGCCTCGTGGGCCTCCCGCGACACACCCTCATGTGACACGTGATGAAACGGCACGCCAAATCGCTCGACGAGGCTGCGGAGCGTATCGTGGTTGGCAATGACCGCCACGATCTTGCCGGGCAGATCGCCGACGGCGTCGAGCAGGAGCAGTTCACCGAGGCAGTGGGGCTCGCGGGTCGCACAGACGACGATCGGCTTGCGATCGGTGCGGGCCACTCGCACGCAAGCCCCGGCTGGCAGTGCGGCTGCCAGCTGCGACTGCAGCTGTTCGGCGGGCACGCCCGCCGCCCCGGCGGGCGGCGTCACCTCGGCACGAAAGAAAAAATGGCCCGCATTGGCGTCGACGAATTCCTGGTTGCTCTCGATGTTGAGCAGCAACTCCTGAAGCACGCCGGTAATCCGATGGATGAGCCCGACCTCGTCAGCGCAGTCAACGAGCACGATCTCGCGGCTGGCGGTGGTATTCCCCGACTGGCTCATGACGGCACCCATGCGAGCACCACCTCCTCGACGCTCGTGCCGGTCTTGCGGGCCGGCACATCGATCCTCTCCAGATCGATTCCGTCGGGCATGGTCTCCATCCGGATGCGATCGAGGGCGTCGGCGATCTCTTCCTCGAGCGCGAGCCGCTTTTCCTCGAGCGTGAGCAGGCTCTCCTCGGCATGGGCCACATCGGCCTGCTGCCTGGCGGCCCGGCTCGCCGACCGCATCGACGTGGCCGCCTTCCCGATCGTGGTCGAACTCATCGTCCGCCGACCGAGCAGTGCCCCCAGCACGGCTGACCCGATCGACACGTAGGTCTGCAGCGATTTGTTTTTGGCCTCGGCCTTTTCACGTTCCACCTTCTGGCGGGCCCGCTCGATCCGATCGGCCAACATCGCCAGTTTCGCGGCATGCTTGTCCCGCACCCGCTCCAGCTCGCGGTCGCGATGCTCCTTCACCCGCTGGGCGATCCGCACGCGAAACTCCGCTTCCGATTCATCGTGCCGCGAGACGGCGTCGATGAGCGGCGCCCGCCAGACCGTGAGCGTCGCCGAGCGGGCGAGATGGTTTTTGAGCGCCGTCGCCAGCCGCGCGTAGGCCGCCGGACCAGCGAGCGGCCCCGGCAGGCTGGCAAATGTGCCCGGCCGCGGCGCGGGCTCGATCTCGGGGGGTGTGTCGAGCCGCTCTCCCGCCTCCCAGGCCGATTCCCCGAGCGATTCTCCCGCCGGGGCCATACAGATCAGCTCGCGATCCTCATCCACCCGCATCGATGTCTGCGAGAAGCGGACCCGTGCCCGGCCGAGGAGCGCCGGCGTGTAGTGCACGTCAGCATCGAGCGGCAGCGATCGCGGGGGTGCGAGAAACACCTCGCGAACCCCCGGCGGCAGAATCGGTCGCGGGCCACCGAGCGGCGCGGTGTGCGAATGTCGACCGGTCGCCGCGGCAGCACCGACCGATGCAGTGGTCTCACCCGCGCCAGCCGTGAGCCGGCGAATCTCTTCCCGCAGGAGCGGCCCGCGGAGGTAGGCCATCGTCCAGCGGGTCTGAAATACCGTCTCGCCATGCTCATGCACGCTGTGCATTAGAAACATCCGCTGACCGAGTCCGGAAAGCAGCCGATCGATCTCGCCGCGATCAAAGCCTGAGCCGGCAGAAGAAGCCGCCCCCTCGAGCCCATCGAGCACCCGCGCCTTGTCCCGCGCCGTCTGCAGGCGGCCGAGAAACCAGAGACCGGCGTTGGAGAGCCCCTTGTAGTCGAGATCGACCGGATTCTGCGTGGCCAGCACGACGCCGAGCCCATAGGCCCGCGCCTGCTTCAGGAGCGTGAGCAGCGGCGTCTTGCTCGGCGGATTCGCGGTGGGGGGCAGGTAGCCAAACACTTCGTCCATCAGAAACAGAGCCTTGAGCGACGACGTGCCTCCCTGGGTCCGCATCCACGAGATCGCCTGGCCGGCCAGCAGCGTGACAAACGCCATCCGTTGGGCATCCGAGAGATGGGCGATCGACACGACGCTCACTCTCGGCTTGCCGGCCGGCGTCCAGAGCAGCCGCCCGACGTCGAGCGGCTCGCCATCGAGCCAGGCTTCGAAGCCGGGGGCTGCGGCCACGGTGTTGAGCCGCGTGGCCAGCTGAAACCGATCGCCCGCGGGATAGAAGTTTTCCAGTTCCAGAAAGCCGACCCGTTCGATCGGCGGCGCCGGAATCGATCTCACGAGCGTGCCAAAGTCGACCTGCTGGCCACTCCGCCAGAGGGCGTCGATGATCGTGGAGAGCAGCACATGCTCGCGGCTCGTGCCCGGCTCGCCGTCGATGCCGACCAAGGCCAGGATGC
Source organism: Planctomycetota bacterium (assembly GCA_027622795.1). Taxonomy (GTDB): domain Bacteria; phylum Planctomycetota; class Planctomycetia; order Pirellulales; family UBA1268; genus CACORA01. The sequence continues at coordinate 3,580 of JAQBZA010000103.1, forward strand.
CGGATACGAGCGACTCGATCCGCTCTCGCGTCGCCTCCGCGTCGGCCAGCACGTGCTCCGGCGGCGGCGCGAGGCTTTCGAGCATTGCGAGCGGCCGGCCGGTGCGACTGCCGGGCGTGTACACCGTCATTTCCACGGCGTCGTGGAGACGGCGGATGCGTTCCGGCGACTGCCCACTCGCCTCGAGGCCCGCGGCCCACTTGTCGGCGGTGCGACGGGCCAGCTCTTCCACCGAGATTCCCTCGCGGGCGGCCGCATCGGGCTCGATCCACGGCAGAAAGTCGGTCGGCGCCAAATCGGGAAACGAAAGCAGCACGTTGGCGAGGTCCCCCTTGGGGTCGATCACGATCGCCGGGATGCCATCGAGCGCAGCCTCCTCGATGAGGTCGACGAGCAGACCTGTCTTTCCGCTACCGGTCATGCCGACGCAGACCGCGTGCGTCGTGAATCGTTTGGCTGCTACCAGAAGCGGCTCAGGGCCGGGCTGGCCCGAGGCGGGATCGACCTTGCGGCCGAAGTAGAAGACGCCGAGCCCTTCAATATCGATCTGGGATGTAGCCATCACAAACTCCTCGAGCGGAAACCGCACCATTCAACTTCCGGCGCGGCTTTCCTGCAAACGCTCACCCCGGCCACCGTGGCAGGTGTCCTTCCGCCGCGAGCACCGGTTCGTCGCGTGTTTACGCGGGTTTCTTCCAGCTCGGCCCGCGCTCCTTGCCTGCCCGACGCCGCCCCGCGAAAGGTTGATCGAAGCCCGGACGGCCGTGAGAGCCACACCGCTCGCACGATCATCTTGGCGACTCTCTCGGAAGACGAGTTGCTGGGCCCTGCGGATTTTTCCGCGGCCCCGGCGCAGCGTAGGCCGACGTGGATGACCGCCTTCGGGTGGCCGGCCACGACGGCCTTTTTCGTGCGCCGACAGGCAGGCCGGCGCTGATGGGTGCAGCGGATGCCGCGGATCGTGTGCCACCAGAGAAATCGTGAACCAAAGGAGTTTTGTGATGAACCGTTTCCCCCCAACCTTCTGGCAGTTCCCGTGGGCGATCCTGCTTGGCGGAGTAGTCACCAGCCTCGCGCAGCCGGCGCAGGCGACCGTCACCTTCATCGGCGCCGGCACGTCCGCGGCAGGGAACCCGGTGCAGTTTCAAGCCGACATGACGATCAGCGGTGACTTGCTCACCCTCGATCTGTTCAACACATCGCCGGTGAGTTCTCGTGCCTCAGCCGACGTGCTCACGAGTGTTTACTTCGACATTCTCGACGGCTCGAACAATCGGCCGACCCTCAACTACCTGTCGGGGAGCGGCAATGTGTTTCTCGTGCTCAACGACGCACCAGACGTGGCCTATGAGTACACGCCACCGACCCCACCGAGCATCGTCGGCACATATGTTGAGGGCTCGAATCCCTCGAATCTCAGGGCGGTCAACACGGGCGACTACACATGGCAGTTTCGTACCATGGATCCGTCGTTCGCACCGTTTGAGGGCTTTGGGATCGGAACGGTCGGCAATAGCAACCTCTCCCCCAATAATTTCAACCCGTTCATCGTCGATCAGATCGACTTTGCGATTTACAAGAATGGCGATATTTCGCCGGTGGGCAACCTCGATGGCCGTTTCCTTGTCAAGGATTCGGCGACCTTTACCTTCTCGGGGCTGACCGGCTTTACGGAGGCCGATATCATGCCGGCCACCTTTGGCCTGGGCACCGGCCCTGACTCGTTGATCTCCGTACCGGAGCCCGGCACGCTCGCCCTCGCGGCGACCGGCCTGCTCACCGGTGGCTTTGGACTGCTGCGGCGCCGCATCAAGCGGCCCCTCTTCTTCACGGTCTTGCTGATCTTTTGTGTGTTCGGCGGGCAGCGCCGCGGCATGTCGCTCGACATCACCTATGACTTCGCCGATGGTCCGCAGGGCTGGATCAGTCAGACCGTCGCCGCTGACGGTGGCAGTTATCCAGAAAGCGCCTGGGCCTGGTCGGGCGGTCTCTGGCAGGTCGATCCCGTGCCGGTGCTCAACTCGCGGTATTGGATCTCGAACACGCTCACGAGCCCGCAGATTACGGTCGAGCCGGCGACCGATGTGCTCGAGTTCACGATCATTCACCGCTACCGTTTTCCCACCAATATCACGACCGGCGGCCCCGTGGTGGCGGGCCAGTTGGCATACCGGGTCGGTGGTGCCCCCGGTCCGTTTCTTCCGCTCCTGCCCGACACCTTCACGTCGGGGCCCGTTGACCCGCAGTATCAGCCGCTCACCCCGTATCCCACGTGGGTGGGCACCACGAGCATCGCTCCGGCGAGCCTCAATCCGCCACTCTTGACCACCGGTGGCATTTGGACAGGGGAGTCGCCCGGCTTCGCCAGCGGCCAATTCGTTGCCAGCCAGACCCTTCTGCGCGGCCTGATACCAGGCGAGGAAGTGGAGTTTCGGTTTATCAACGCCAACCTCGGACTGGAGTGCACGGGAGGCGGGTGGGATATCGCGTATGTCGATATCGTGGGCCTCGAGCTCCCCGAGCCGACGAGCCTCACGATGGCTGCGACCGGGTGCGGATTGGCGGCCTTGGGGTGGCTGCGACGGCGGCAACGCCGAGGGCCGCACGGCAGCACCCCTGAGGTGATGGGGTAGGCCATCGCTGGCGGTTCCCCATCCTCTCGAGACGCCACCGTGAAACGTTTCCGCCGTTCCCTCGCCGCGAGCCTCGTGTTCGCAGCGCTTGCCGTGCTCGTGGTGATCGTCTCCGCAGCGGCCCGGCCACGGAGCCTCACCACCGCGCCTCCAGCCCCAGCGTCAGCCCGTTGACGAACACGCTGCCGCCGGTATCGGTGGCCAGCGTTTGCAGGCTGTCGTCGCACAGCAGGCAGTTGTTGTCCAGCTGATTGGGTGCCTGGGCAAGGCCGCCAAGCCAGAAGGCCACCCAGCCGAGCCGCAGGGCAAGCCAGTCATTCATTTGCCAGACCGCAGTCGCACCCAGTTCGCCGACGAAAGCCGCCCGCGACGTACTCGTGCCCCCGGCCGCAAATTCCGGCTGTGGCCCGCCCAAGGAGTACGATGTGAACTGGGCCGAGCGGTTGTAAAACAAGCCGGCCTTGCCGATGCCCTCGATCCAGAACGGGCCGCCATTTCCCCACAGGAACGTGTCGGCTCCGATCTGCATCCCGTAGAGATCGTTGTTGGTGTCGCTGCGGATGGCCAATGGATCGCTCAGCGACGTGACTGCATCCATCGCCAAATCCTCGTTCCATTGCACCCAGCGGAATCCGGCCAGCCATTGCCAGCGGCCAGCGGTGGGGAGGCGGCGATTCAGCTCAAAACTCTGGATCGAACTGCCCAGCGCGGCCGACGCCTCGTTGAGCCGCGTGACGGGCGAACAACAGAGCACACCGGGCGACACGACGTAGCCACCTGTCGTGGCCGGCAGCGCGTTCGCCGCAGTAAATCCGTCGATGAAGAAATAGGTGAACTCGATCTGCCCGGTGTCGCCGGTGTGGCGGAAGAGCGAAAACCGCGGGCCGGCCGCCATCGGGCTATTCAGGCTGGCCGCGTCGAGCGCGACCACGCCCGATGAGGCGGGGGCCGCGTTGAACAGCGGCGTGCCTTGAGGTCCGTCCCACCACAGCATCAGGGCCTCGGCCCGACCAGTCCAGCATGGGCACTGATCGAGCGGGTCGAGCACGCGGCAGGGAATTTCGCAGGCTGAGGCTGTTGGCAGCTGCGGCCGCAGGCCGTATGGGTCTTGGGGAAACTCGAGGATCATCTCCTCGGGAGGAACCTCCTCGGTTGCCACAGCCGCCTGATCTCCTACGGCCGGCTCGCCCCGAACAGGCCGCACGAAACCCAGCAGCAACAGCAGCAGCGTCGCCAGCAGCACAGCCAGATCTCCTCTCCTCAACCACGGGCTAGCACGCCCCCCACGAAGCCGATCCATGCGTCACCTGTCCCCGAATGTGTTGGCGGCTCATGCGGCCTGGCCGGCGGTCGGCGGCTTCGCAGATACCCCCTCTTGCGTGGGGGTATCGAAATACGGGGGCCGGGAACTTCAGGAAATTCTGGGCGAGCGCACTTGCCGACCAGAGCTAGCTGTAGATCGCACCCAGCAACGTGCATCGCCGGCTCGAGGGCGGCAAAATCTCATTGCCCGAATCCCGATGGACGCCGCGGTTCGGAGCTGCCCGTGCCCCGTCGCCGGACGTTCGCGACGGGCATCCTGCCCGTCGCTCTCTCCCTGATGGCTGCGCTCTCGGCGTCCTGCCTCCGCTTGCCCTCAAGGCCGGCTCTCGGAGCACGGGCAGCCCCTCACGGACTCATCAACCAACAACCTTTGAAGAAAGGCAGCCGGCGGGCGGGATCGGGCCCTTCCTCCCGACCCCGCGCCGCCGACGGCTCGATGGGCCGAACGCCTCCGGCCACCGACTGGGAACGCACCTGAATGCTGTCAGCGCTTCTTTCGCTCCCGGCATGCCGGCGCTGCCGCGAGCGTGACCACGATCACTTCCTCGCCCGTCGCTGCGCTGATGTCGTGATGCACATTGATCGTTCGCGCACCGGTGGCGTCATGCACAAGGGCGTCGAGTTTCGATCGCCCGGCAAGCACGAGATGGCTGCGTAGCTGTTTGAGGAGTTCCACGCCGCGCTCGCGGCCATTGCCGTGTGCGCTGCCGTTGCCGTTCCCGTTGCCCTGGCCGTTGCCATTCCCGTCGATCAGCCGTTGCTCCGCCGCCGAAAGCACACCCTCGAGATGCACAAACAACATGTTCTCCACGAGATGGGCATGCACGCTCCGCGGCCCCCGGCCCATGTACTCCTGCTGAAACTGGGCGACCGCATCGCACACCGCCGCTTCAATCTCGCCCTGCGACTTCACGATCGCCTCCAGTTGTTGATCGCCCCCCCAAAGACCCCCTCTTGAGTGGGGTTCACCTGGAAGGGGTTTCGGACGATGTGTCGGTGTCGATTGAGCAGCCGAACGCTTGGCAGAAAATTTTGCTTGCCTTGCCCAGATTGCCACTTATACTTGCCGGCGTTGACTGGCGGAGCGAGCGAATAAATCGCCTGCAGGTCGGCAAAAACACAAGAAATTGACGGAAGACGAGTCGAGGGGCAGTCCGGAAATCCGGGTGGTCCGTCGCAGCGTAAGCCGGCGCGAGAGACATCCTTCGGGAGGTCTCCCACGCCGGCTTTTTTCGTTTCGACACCACAGGTCCGCCGGAGCCCTTCATGAACATGCCCGCGACATTCCCCGCATGGACAAACCCCTCTCCCGAATCGCTCGCGTCGCCGCCGCGATGCTTCGACGGCCGGCTCGCGCGGCAGGTGGCGCAGGCGATCGGCGGCTTCGAGCATCGCCTGCTTGGACGGGCGCCGACGAGCGTCACGGTGGTTGCCGCGGAAGACTGGCTGGTGATGAGCGTCAGCGAAACGCTCTCCCCGATCGAGCGGCGGCTGGCCCGCGACGCGGCGGGCCAGGCGCGGCTCCAGGAGCATCATCGGTCACTCTTCGAAGCCACCCTCGATGCGCTGTGCGACCACGTCCGCCAGATCACCGGCGTGCGGCTCACCGGGGGGCTGGCCCCTGTCGACGCTGCCTCTGGGAGCCTGCTCAAGACCTT
>JAQBZA010000104.1 GCA_027622795.1 Planctomycetota bacterium
GGCGGCAAAAAAGAGAAATGCCCACAGGAGCCAGTAATCGAGCCCGAGGGCGGCCATGATCAGCCCTGCCGTCGCCCCCATGCCGAGGCCGAAGATCGTCTTGACGGCCATGAATCGTTCCATCGATTCGGTGATGCCGGTGCCGATTCGTAGCAGCTGCTCCCCGCGGCCGCCGGGGAAGGCGCGGGCGATTTTGCCGGGCAGCCTCCGGCTGCCCATGAAGAGAAAGACGAGATAGACCAGCACGAGCGAGAAGACCTCCGCGAATTCAAGCCCGTGGGCAAACACATAGTCGATCGCCTGCTTCGACGCGCTGCGAAACATGTCGGTGTACAGACCATCTTCGCCGCGAGGCAGCTTGAGGCTCGGTTCGGCGCTGTTCGTTTCCGGTGCGGGATCCATCGCCCAGGGAAGGAAGTCGGCGAACTGCGGCAGGTCGTCGATGAGTCGGGCAATCTTCCGCTCATAGTCGGGCCACTTCGTGCGAAAGGTGACCGCCTCCCGCGAGACAAGCTGGCCGATGAGCGTCGAGGCGAGGAGCAGTAGCAGGAGCAGCCCGAGGTAGGCGGCCCGCTGCCCCAGCCCGAGGCGTGCCAGCGTGTTGACGCCGAAGTGGGCCACGTAATAGAGGAATACGGCCAGCAGAAACGGCTTCAAAACTGGCCCCAGAAAGGTGACGGCGGCACCGACCGCGAGCACGGCCAACACGACCACTGCCGCCGTGGCGGTCGCCGACCGCTGGTCTGGCACCGCAGAGGTCGTCGCGTCTTCGGCGTGCATGCTAGGGTATCGCTCCTGTCCGCACCGTTATGGATTCCAAAACAGCTTCACATGATGGCCGCTCCCCCCGGCATTTGGCTAGCCCGCGGGCATTGGCAAAACCCTTCGAGAAACCGAGCATGAATGCTCTCAACCCGTGGCTGATTCTCCTTGTCGCGATCCTGCTGGAGGTTGCGGGCACGCTGTGCCTCAAGCTCTCCAACGGCATGGCCCGGCTGCTGCCGGTGCTCGGAGTCATCGTGTTTTACGTCTCCACATTTGTGCTCATGGCGATCTCGATGAAGCGGCTCGAGGTAGGCACGGCCTACGCTGTCTGGGCCGGCGTGGGGACGGCGTTGGTGACCGTATTTGGGATTCTGATCTTTGGCGAGAGCGTCGCCTGGTCAAAGCTGGCCGGCACGCTGCTCATCATCGGCGGTGTGATCCTGCTCCACGCCTCGACCAAAGAGTCGGCCGGCGGGCCCGGCGAGGAGGGCCGGCAAGAGCACGAGGTCACCGACGAGCGCCAAGGCGAGCAGTGAGGCCAGCAGCCCGCCAAACTGGGCGATCGGCGTGAAGTCGCAGAAGGCGAACACGGCGAAGGCCAGGCCGAGGATCAGCGACGTGCGGACGATCGGGGCCGCCGATCGGGCCAGCGCCGCGTCGATCCGTTCCCGTGCCGTCGTCTTCCCGTGGATACCGGCCCGCTTGAACCAGGTGAGCAGGTGGGCGGTGTCGTCGACCGAGATGCCGAGCGCCACGCTCGCCGTCATCATGCCACCCACGTCGAGCGGCCGCCCGAGCCAGCCCAAGAGGCCAAACACGCAGACCGGCGGCAGGATATTCGGAATCATGGCCAGCACGCCGGCGGTCGGGCTGCGAAGAAACAGGGCCAGCACGGCCACGATCGTCACGAAGGCCAACGCAAAGCTTTCGAGGAGCGCGTCGAGCAGTTCCCGCTGGGCGGCAATCACGAGCGGCACGCCACCAGTGCAGATGATCGCCGCCGGCGGCGGCGCCTCGAGCGATGCCGAGGCGGTAGCCACGGCGTCGCGAACTGCCGCTTCGAAGGCCCGCTGCCGCTCGGCTGTGAAGTTGGCCACCTGAAGAGAGATGCGCCACAGCTGGCGGTCGCCGGGTGTGGACACCATGCCCGCATCGACGAGGGTGCCCAGGCTGCGGCGAAGCCGACCATCAATCACACCCCGGCGGATCACCGACCGCACCTGACCACGGTCGGCAAAGCCCAGCAGGTCATCGGGCAGAAACGACGCCGCCGAGAGGCTCCCTCGCACGTCATCGACCGCCGCCAGCCGCGCCTGCACTTCCTGCGTGACCGCCGCCCGATCTCCGAGCCCGGTGTGGGGGGCGGCGAAGGCGAGCACCGCATCGACGGTCTGAAATGGGGCGACATGCTCATTGAACCATTCCAGATCGGCGATCCAGCGACTCTCCGGCGGCAGGAAGCGGGCCGGCCGCACTTCCGTGCGGATGGAGGAGAGGCCCGCCGTGCCGACTGCCATCGCGGCCAGACAGGCGATGGTCGTGAGCCGGTGATACGACACAAGCCGCCGCACGGCTGTCGTGAACCTCGCCCAGCCTGTGGTGGGCTGCGGACCGCGGGCCGGCGGCGGAAACACCTGCAGCAATGCCGGCAGAAGAGTAAAGACAACAAGATAGGCCAGGCTGGCGCCGAGTGCGCCGTAGAGGCCAAACTGCCAGACCGGCCGCACCTGGCTCACACAGAGCGACGCCAGCCCCAGCACCGTGGTGAGCGTCGCCACAAAGCCAGGCTGCCAGCCAATCGTGACGGCTGCCGTGGGGGCGGCCTCAAGGCCATGCCGCTCCACTTCCTCGGCCCAGTAGGCCGTGAGGTGCACACCGGCCGAGATCGCCAGCACAAACGTGACCACGGGCACGAGCGACACGAGCATGTTCATCGAACCGCCGGAGAAGAACACGAGCGCCTCGGTCAACACTGAGCAGATGCCGGCTACGGCAATCACCATCACGCCCAGCCGGAGGCTGCCGAGCGACAGGCAGGCGACAAGCAGCGCGATGCCCATAGCCAAGTTGGACCAGGTGCCGGCGGTGCGTTCATTCTCAACGTCGATCGCCACGCCGATCACGGCATCGCCGGTGAGCCGCAGCGACGCCGGATCAAGAGCCGCCGCCTCGGCGGCAGTGGCCTTCACCCACGCCAGTGCCTCGCGCCGTGCCGGATCATCGAGCGGATGGAGCGTGATGACGCAGCAGGTGGTGCGGCCATCGGGGCCGACGACCACCCCCCTGAGCCGATCCGTGGCTGTGGCCGCGTCGACCCGTGCCGCGGCGGCGATGCGATCCCGCAGCCGTGTGCCCGTGGTGACCGACGCCAGCCACCGCGGGGCCTCGCCAGCAGCGGCGGCGGCGATGCGGGCTTCGATGGCCACCGCGAGTCGTTCAAGGCCCGGATCGTCGAGTGTGCAGCCCTCCCAGCTCACGAGGATCGTCTCATCGGGGCCGAAGTCGCGGAGAAACTCGCGATAGGCCTGGGTCACCGGCGATCGTTCGGGCAGCCAGCCGAGCACGCTGTTGTCGCGGCGGTCGTAGGCATGCCAGGCCCCCCAGCCAATCACTGGCAGCAGACAGGCCGCCACCAGGAGGAGCCGGGGGGCAAACCGTGGAAAGAAGGGAGTCGGCATGGCGGCGGCCCGTCGCGGCTCGCGGCCACGCTTTTCCGATGCAAGGCCCAGAGGGTACCCTCCGCTGCCGAGCCGCGCCAACGCGGCGCCACCGCAGACAGCTGCCGCCCCCGCTGCATGAGACCTGCTTGATGCCCGCCCGACGGCTGCCCGTTTTTCCGATGTGGACTGGGGTGCGGCTTGTGCCCTGGCTGCGGCGGCTTGCGGCCAATGGGTTTCGGGTGTCGCCATCACGGATTCCGCGGGCCGCTGCCATCACGGCGGCCAGTGCCGTGGGCGAACTCCTCGCCTTCATCCAGTGGGCCACCTGGGGGCGGGGGCTCGCCGAGGCACGGATCGAGGCCGACCCGATCGTGATTCTTGGCCATTGGCGGAGTGGCACCACGCTCCTCCATGAACTGCTCGCCTGCGACCCGCGGCTCTGCCCCCCCACCACCGCGCAGTGCGCCTGCCCGACCCACTTCGTGCTCTCGGAGCAGTTTGCCCACGACTGGCTCGGTTTTCTGCTGCCAGAGCGACGGCCGATGGATGCGATTCCGATGGGCTACAAGCGGCCGCAGGAAGACGAGCTGGCCCTGTGCAATCTCGGCCTGCCGAGCCCGTGGTGGCTCGTGGCCTTTCCGAACGAGCCGCCGCCTGACCCGCGCTACACCGATCTCGAGGCCGTGACCGTGAGCGAGCGGCAGCGGTGGATCCGGGCGTGGACCGATTTTCTGCGGCACATCCAGTTTGAGCACCGGGGGCGGCTGGTGCTCAAAAACCCGCTGCATACCTATCGCGTGCCGCTGATCCACAGCGTGTTTCCGAGGGCGGAGTTTATCCAGATCGTCCGCGATCCCTACGATCTGGTGCCGTCATGCCTCCACTTCTGGCGGAGCATGTTTGACCAATACGGGCTGCAGCGGGCGACATGCCAGCACCTCGAACCGCAGGTGATGGAATCGGTGGCCGCGATGGATGCCCGCCTCACGGCCACCTGGGACTTAGTTCCGCCGTCGCAGCGGCTGCGGATTCGGTATGAGGATCTGGTGGCCGACCCTCTCGGGGTGCTGGAGATGGCCTACGATCACTTCGACTGGCCCGGCTGCGCCGAGGCCCGCATCGGCTGGGAAAAATACCTGGCTGCCCAAAAAGGGTATCGGCCGAATATGCATGCCGTTGACGAGCAGCTTCAGGAGCGAATCACCCAGCAGCTTGGGGAGGTGCTCACGCGGTATGGCTATCCCCGCCGTCCTCCGGCTTGAGCAACGTGCGAAAGGCCCGCCAGCTCGAGTGGCGGCAGCGGAAGCCGCATTCTTGGGCGAGGCGGTGTGACGTCATCACCCACGGATAACGCAGGTAGTGGACGAGGCCGGGTGGCGTGGCGATCCAGGGCAGGCGGAGCGTCCACCAGATGCGGGCCAGGGCAGCGACCATCACGAACGGGAGCGGGATCACCGGAATGCCCATCGCCCGGGCGAGTTGTCGCTGGGTGAGGGCATCTTCCGGCGCCAGATTGAAAGGGCCCCGGCCGCCGCTGGTGAGGATGGCGAGTGTGCCGCAGGCCACGTCGTCTTCGTGCACAAACTGCAGCGGGGTGTCACGGCCATCGGGTAGCACCATGCAGGGCACGGTCAGAAATAGCTCGGTGAGAAAATTCTTTACGCCGGGCCCGCAGATAATTGCCGGCCGCGTCCAGGCCACGCTGATCTGCGGATGGGCCGCGGCGAAGGCGGCGACGTCGTGCTCCACGATGCCCTTGTGATGGGAATAGTAGTAGTCAGGGCGTGGGCGAAGCGGCGTGGTCTCGTTGCAGGCGGCCGGCATGTCGGGCCAGGCGCCGTAGACCGTGCCGCTGCTGGCCACAAGCAGCCGCGCGGCGCCGCAGGCCGCCGCCGCCGCCAGTACGGCCCGCGTGCCGTCGATGTTGATCGACTCCATGGCCCGCAGATCGCGGCCGGGCTGCACGGCATAGGCGAGGTGGATCACCGTGTCGGGGTGAAAAGCGCCGATCGCGGCAGCTGCCTCGGCCGTTCGGATATCTCCCTGCCAAAACGAATTGGGGGCAGCCGTGACGGCCGGCTGGCGATCAAGCCCGAGCACCGTCGCATCGGGCAGGCTGCGGCGAATCTCCCGCAGCATGGCGCGGCCATACACTCCGCTGCTCCCGGTGATGGCGATCCGCTCGAGCGGTCTGGTCAGAGGCTTCTGCGCCATGCGGCGAAATCCTCCCGATGCCGAGGCCACTCGCTGAAAAACAGGTGGCCAGCCTGCTCGTAGAGCCGCAGCGTGGCCTGCGGAATGGCCGCCGCGATCCGCTCCGTTTCACGTTGTGGCACGGCGGGATCCTGGGCCCCACCCGCGATCCAGGCCGGCACGGCTATCTCCCCAAGCTTCCCAGTGATGTCGAGCGACCACAGGGCAGCCAATGCCGTCACCAGCGAGTCGGCGTTGTGGCGAACAAAGTCATGGTGCATCCGCTCGATCACATCCTGCGGAATCCAGGCTGCGGCCTGGCGATCGGCCGCCAGGAAACCCAGCAGCATCGCATACCCACGAGGCCAGGCGGCTGCCAGCCGCATGCCGACGCGGATCGCCGGCCGACCGAGCGGCCGGCCAGCCAGCCAGACAAACCACCGCATCATGCCGGCGATGCGTCGCCCACTGGCAAACCCGGCAAGGCTGGCCACCGCGGCCACCCGCTGGGGGTACCGAATGGCAAGATTGAGGGCAGTAAACCCGCCTGTCGACCAGCCGGTGGCGATCACGCTGCGGCTGCCGATCAGCTGCGTGAGGGCCGTTTCATAAAGCCGTGCAAAAAGGGCTTCGTCGAGGTCGGCCGGCTTACAGTGGGGCGGGAGCACACCGGGAAAGTGGCCGGGCAGGCTCAGCGCGATCCAGGGCTCCGCGGCGGGATCGACGAAGAGTTCGGTCGCCAGGTCGAGCGAGGCCAGGATGCCATGCCAGAAGACGACCGGCGGCCGCGTGTCGCCGGGGGGCAGATGGATGTCGGCCGCCACGATATGGCCGTCGACCGGCACGAGTTCACGACGAATGGCGAGCGGTGCTTGCAAAGCGGTGGCTGACTCCCGTTGAATGATCGCATGATTTCGAAATCCTTCTGGCATGGCAAATCGGTTCTCATCACGGGCGGGTCGAGCGGGATCGGCCGGGCGCTTGGGGTGGCCGCTGCCGCTGCCGAGGCCCGCGTGGGGCTGCTGGCCCGCCGCGGCGAAGTGCTTGCCGAGGTGGCGGCTGAGATCCATGCCGCAGGGGGTGCGGCGGCGACATTGGCCTGCGATGTCACCGATGCGGTGGCTGTGGCCCGAGCGGTGGCGGAACTGGAAGCATGCCTCGGCCCCGCCGACATCGCCATCGCCTCGGCCGGCCTGCACCGCGTGACGTGGCCGCTCGACGCCGAGCGATCGCGGGCCGTCATCGATGCCAACGTGAATGGCACCATGAATTTCTTTGCGGCAGTGCTGCCCGGGATGCTTGACCGAAGAAGAGGGCACCTCTGTGGCGTCGCCAGTCTGGCGGCAGTCGTGGGCTTGCGGAAGAATGCTGCCTACTCGGCCAGCAAGGCGGCGGTGCAGATGCTTTTGGAGAGCCTGCGGGTCGATTGCCACCCGGCCGGCATCATGGTGACAGCCGCCTTTCCCGGCTATGTCGACACACCGATGATCACCGCCGAGGAGCGGGCCGCCGGTATCGCGATGCCGGCGCGTGAGGCGGCAGCGCGAATCCTCGTAGCCATCGAGCGGGGCCGCGCGGAGGTGTGGTTTCCCCGCTGGACGGCGTTGCAGGCCCGGCTGCTGCGGCTTCTCCCGCCGGCCGCGCGCGAAAGAATTGTGCGGCGTCTACCGCCGATGGAAGAGGCCTGAATAATCGCCGGAGAATGCTTTACTCTCGAGGGGCCCTCACTCACTGCGGGTCAAACCTGTGCGGCGGTTGCCAGGGAACAACTCCCCCACGCTGAATATGGGCTCGTAGTTTTGCCGCCAGTTCGGCATACCGGCCTTTGTGCTGCGGGCGAAGATCGGTCGTCTCCAGAGGATCTTCGGCGAGGTTGTATAACTCGAACGGTCCCTCGATCGAATTCTGCACGAGTTTCCAATCCCCTGACCGAATGGCCCAGACGGATTGGCCCATGTAGCGGAGATTGCCCTCCTTGCGTGTCCAGAACAGGTCGCGTTCGATGCTCTGCTTCTCGCCACGGAGAACTGGCAAGATGTTCGTGCCATCAACTGCGTGGTCCACTGTGACTCCTGCCGCCGCACAGCACGTTGGAAACAGGTCCATGCTCAGTGTGATCTGGTTCGTGGTGCTTCCCGCTGGAATCCGGCCGGGCCATACCATGGCCTGAGGCACGCGAATCCCGCCCTCGTACATGTCCTGCTTCCCGCCGCGCAGCGGGCCGTTTGTTGCACCGACATCGAGCTGACCGCCGTTGTCACTGGAAAAGATCACAAGCGTGTTTTCAGCGATTCCCGCGTGTTGGATTTCATCCATGACACGACCGATAGCGTGATCGAGGTGTTCGATGAGGGCGACCAGTTTCGCCCGTCGATCAGCAATGTCCGGCTCACGATTCTTAACCTCAGTCAACCATGTGGCCGGAGGCTGGATCGGCGTGTGTGGGGCGTTATAGGCGAGGTACAGAAAAAAAGGCTGTGAGTCCCCCGCCACTGTGGCCCGGCGTGACCGGATATACGAAATGGCCCAGTCGGTGAACAAATCGGTAGCGTGTCCCTCGGGCTCGATCGGCGCATCGTTGAGCCGCATGAAGTTCACACCTGCCCGCCGGTGATGGTAGTAGTCGTCCATCATGTCACCCAGAAAACCATGAAAGTGGTCAAAGCCCTTGGCGTTCGGCACGCTCTCGGGCTCGTCACCAAGGTGCCACTTGCCGATACAGGCGGTGTGGTAGTTGACCTTCTTGAGCATTGCGGGCAGGAGAACCGACGTCGGCGTCAGGTATCCCCAACTCTCCATGGGGGAGTGGGTGCGGATCACTCCGGGCACACCGACAAGTTCCGGGAAGCAGCCGGTCAGCAAGGCTGCACGGGTCGGTGAACATACGGGGCAGTTTGCATACGCGTTGGTAAACCCCATGCCGTCTGCGATGAGCCTGTCAATGTTTGGGGTTTGGAGATCTGTTGCGCCGGAGGAGGAAAGGTCGCCGCAGCCCAGATCATCGACGAGAATGACAACAATGTTCGGAGGTGAGTCCGCCGGCAGAACGCGGGGCAACGCGACAAGAAAGGCGACACTCACCAGAATGCGGCGGATGATGGACATGGTCTATGCGGAGGCAGCGAGGGGGCGGATACGATGACGCTGAGGAATGTTGACGTCACGGGCCACATCGCCCAGGGCGTTGAGCAGGCCGTCGATCGCCGCTGTCGAGTGGTTGGCGTTGACCTGGATTCGCAGGAGCCCGCCGTTGATCGGCACGGCCGGATAGGTGGCCGATTGCACGTAAAAGCCGCGGTCGAAAAGGCTTTTCCCGGCAGCAAACGTCTTTTCGATGTCGCCGACCACCACCGACACGATCGCCGCCCCGCCGCCGTGATAGGCCAGGCCGAGGGTGTCGAGGCCGGCCGTCAGTTGCCGCGTGCGGTTTCGCAGGGCTCCGAGCAATAGGTCATATTCGGGCGACAT
>JAQBZA010000105.1 GCA_027622795.1 Planctomycetota bacterium
TCGTGGGGCTCGGGGCTGTTTCGGGAGAGCGTGGCGGTGACGGCGCAGGCCGTCATGGCGGTCGTATCTGGCGGCAGCACGCCTGCCAGTGGCGAGCATGTGGCGGCGGTCGCCCGCGGCATCGACTTCTGCCTGGCCTGCGCCGGAGCTGATGGCCTCATCGCCGGCCGCGAGCAGGCGGCCCATGGGCCGATGTATGGCCACGCCTACGCCACGCTGGCTCTAGCTGAGGTGTATGGCGAAACAGCACGCGATGAGGAGATCGCAGCGGTGCTTGTGCGGGCCCGCGATCTCATTGAGCGGTCGCAAAACGACGAAGGGGGCTGGCGGTATCAGCCGCGGCGGGCCGATGCCGACGCCTCTGTCACGGCGGCGATGCTGGTGGCCCTTCGCGGCCTTCATAACAGCGGCTTCGCGGTGTCGGCGGACTGTGTCGATCGGGCCGTGAGCTATCTCGAGCGGCTGCAAAACGATGACGGCGGCTTTCGCTATCTCACGGACGGCGGGCCGAGTGCCCCACCGCGAACGGCCGCAGCCTTGTTTGCCCTGCTGGCAGCCGACCGGGCCGGCGCGGGCACCGATCGCGGGTTTGCCTGGCTGGCCGACCATCCGGTCACGCTTGGCAGCGCTGATGGCTATGCAATGTATGGGCTGGCGCACGGGGCAGCGGCCCATTGGGTGCGTGGAGCAGACTCGTGGGCTCGCTGGTATGCAGCAGTTGAGAAACCACTCCTTGCTTCCCAGCAGGCGGATGGATCGTGGCGGGATCCGTCATGCCCCGAATACGGCACGGCGGCGGCACTCACGGTGCTGCAGATGGCCGACGGCCTCTCACCGCTTTTTGGCCGGCCGCCCGGTGGTGAGGAGGCGGAATGACGCTGCGCCGTTGGATCCTTGTCTGGATGCTGGCAGCCGCCAGCTTCGCCGCTGGGACGGCTGCCGAAGACGCCGCCCTCCGGCTGCCTCCCTACCCGCTCGGCCCGGTCGTGATGCTCGCCGATGGCGGCATCGTGGCGGGGCGTCTGACCGTGATCACGGCCCAGAGCGTGGTGGTCGACTCACTGCTGCTTGGTCGTCTCGATCTGCCGCGGGCTTCCGTCGCCGGTTATCGGGCGAGTATGGCTCTCGGTCCAGTGCCACCGCAGCGACCAGATCCTGCGGCTGGAGATGTGGCCATCGTACGGTTCGTCAATGGTGACAGCGCGATCGCGTCAAGCCTCACCGCCCGCGGGGGCGAGGTAACGATTCGCATGGCGATGCCGGCTCCTTACGAGGTGGTGATTCCGCTCGAGTCCCTGCGGGCGATCGACTTTGCGGTGGCGGCTCCCAAGCCCTCACTGCCGCGGACGTTGGTCGCCCTTGCCGACGGATCACGCGTTGCCGAAGCGAGTCTCCCGCTGGCGTGTAATCCTTTGGATGTGGTCACAACCTTGGTCGACGACGAGGGGACAGTGTTGCTGCCGAGGCTGGAGCCGCTCGACTTTGATCAGGGGGACGCACGGTTATCTAGCAAGCCGCTCGCTCGTGGCAGCACCCTCTCTGGCGACTGGCCATCGGCGCGAGGCATGACCGCTTTTACTGGCCTGGGCATGCACGCACCGGCCCGCGCGCGGTATCGGTTGGCCGCGGCGGCCCACCATCGGTTTAAATCGCTGGTGGCGATTGACGACTCCGCGGGATCGGAAGGGAGCGTGATCGCGCGAGTACGGACGATCAATGCAGCCGGCGTGGGCTGTGATGTCTATACCTCACCAATCCTGCGGGGCGGCGACGAGCCGCACCCGATCAGCGTCGATCTGGGGGAGGCGGTGGAACTGGAACTCATCGTCGATTCTGCTGACGGCAGCACGGTCTTCGACCGCACGATCTGGCTCGACCCGCGGGGGGTCTCCGTTCCCATGGCCGGATGATAGAATCGAGGCATGCCAAGTCAGGAAGCACTTGAGGAACACCGTCGCATGAAGCCTCGCGAGCGGTCTGGTCGTGAGTCCCTTCGAGAGAGGAATCGCTGATGCATCGATTGTCATGGCGTTCGCTCTGTGTTCTGGGCCTTGTGGCACTCGCTGGTGGTCTTGATGCGGCAGCTGAGTTGCCAAATGTCATCATCATTTTCACCGATGACCAGGGATATGGTGACCTCGGCTGCTTCGGTTCGGAGACGATCGAGACTCCCAACATCGATCGCTTGGCTCGTGAAGGGCGGAAGTTGACCTCATTCATGGTGGCCGCGCCGGTTTGCTCACCATCACGGGCGGCGTTACTGACCGGCTGCTATCCAAAGCGGGTGGGGATGCATCAGCATGTTCTCTTTCCCACGTCGACAAAAGGCCTCCATCCCGCCGAATACACGATCGCCGACCACCTGCGGGCCGCCGGCTACGCCACTGCGTGCATTGGCAAGTGGCACCTGGGCCATCAGCCGGAGGTATTGCCGCGGGCGCAGGGCTTCGAACACTATTTTGGCATTCCTTATTCCAACGACATGAATCATCCCGATAACAAGGGCAGGGCCAAGGGCGGGCCTGACGGAATGGATGTCCTGTGGGCAGATCCCGAATCGACGCTCACCAAGTGGCGGACGCCACTGGTGGAGAACGAGGAGATTGTGGAACTACCGGTCGACCAGCGGACTGTCACTCGTCGCTATACGCAGCGGGCGATCGACTTCATCGCGGAACACCGCGACCAGCCATTCTTCGTCTACCTACCGCATTCCATGCCGCACATCCCGCTCTACGTGCCGGATGACGTCCGTGACCCCGATCCGCACCATGCCTATGTCAATACGATCGAGCACATCGATGCCGAAGTCGGCCGCTTGCTCGATTCGCTTGATGAACTCGGCCTCGCCGACACGACCTATGTGATCTACACGACCGACAATGGCCCATGGCTTCCATTCAAGCATCATGGCGGGTCCGCGGGGCCGCTGCGGGATGGCAAGGGAACCACGTTTGAAGGTGGCCAGCGGGTGCCATGCCTAATTCGTGGGCCGGGCATCCCGGCCGATACCGTTTGCAATGCGCTCATGGGAACGATTGACGTGCTGCCGACGCTGGCCGCCCTCATCGGCAAGCCATTGCCGGAGGAGAGGCAGATCGACGGCTTTGATGTCTCCGGGGTGTGGCGGGGCGCGACTGATCAGTCGCCGCGTGATGAGTTTCTCTATTACTCATCCCACGGTGAGATCGAAGGCATCCGGCAGGGCGACTGGAAACTGCTCGTGAAGCGACCTCGTGGTGGCAACACGCAAAAGACGGCAGGAGAGCCGCAGGTGTTGCTCTTTAACCTCAGCACCGACCTCGGTGAACAAGAGAACCAGTCCGCCAACCATCCCGAGGTCGTGGCCCGACTGCAAAAGCGGATGACAGACTGCGATGCCGAGATCACCGACAACGCACGACCTCCATGGGTTCAGCCCAAGTCTGGACAGGCTGCCGAAGAACCGTCTTCGTAACAGGTAAAAGTTACTCGTCTCCTGGGCCCGGCAATCAGCCGGCCCTACGCCCCGTACTTACCGAACCGCTGGGCGTGGGCCATGGCCAGGAGCATCAGGTGCTTGGCGGGAAAGATGCCAAAGCCGCCGCGGAGGCAGTTTCGCTCGGAGAATTTCTCGCTGCCGTCGGGGCGGCAGGTGTCGGCCACGAGCAGCGTCGGCACCGGATGCCACGAATGGCTCTTGAGCTTGCTCGGCGTCGAGTGATCACCGGTCACGATCAGCACGTCGGGCTTCAGGGCCTCGATCCGCGGAATGATCGCGTCGAGTTCCTCGATCCGCTTCACCTTCTGGTCGAAGGCGCCGTCTTCACCGGTCGAGTCGGTGTACTTGAAGTGCAGGAAGAAAAAGTCGAAGTCATTCCAGCACTTCGCGAGCTCGTCGATCTGCTCGGCGAGCGACTGGGCCTTCCCGACAAGCGTCATGCCGACGAGCTGGGCGAGGCCTTTGTACATCGGGTAGACGGCAATCGCGGCAGCCTTGAGTCCATAGAGCTCTTCGTACGAGGGGAGGGCCGGCTTGGCGGCGAAGCCGCGGAGGGTGAGGCCATTGGCCTTCGGCTCATCGGCAAGGATCTCACGGGCCTGCCGCACAAACTCCTTGGCGACGTCGGCCGTCTTCTGGGCCGCCGGGTCGAGGGGCTGCGGATCGAGCGGCGCGACGCCGACCGCCTGCGGGTCGGTGTCGGCCACCCGGCCATCGAGCCCAGTCGCACGAAAGACGACTACGAAGCGATGCTCCTTCACCGGCTTTACAAACGTCTCCACGCCGGGGATTTTCACCCCCTGCAGCTTTTCAACGACGGCGAAGCTTTCTTCCGACGGGATCCGCCCCGCGCGACGATCGGAGATCAGGCCGGCTGAGTCGAGCGTGCAGAAGTTGCCACGGGCGGCTACGTCGTGGGGGCCGAGTTCGAAGCCGATGCCGGTGGCTTCGAGCGCTCCCCGGCCGATCTTGAACTCAAGCGGGTCGTAGCCGAAGAGGCCGAGATGACCGGGGCCGGAACCGGGCGTGATCCCCGGCAGCACCGGAATGCTCGATCCGCTGGTGCCGACCGCCGCCAGCCGATCGAGGTTGGGGGTGGCGGACGACTCGAGCTCCGTCTTGCCACCCGGCTGCATGGGCAGGCCGCCGAGGCCGTCGGCCACGAGGAGGACGATCTTGGAAGAGTTCTTTTCGACGAGTTCACGGACGAGGTCGTGTTCGGTCACGGCGTGGGTTCCTTCTCAACGGTGGTCTGCTACATTCGGCGGCCAGAATACCGCAGCCGCCCGCGTGGCGACAGGCCGTGGCCCCGTGAGCATCTGCAGGAGCACCCATGAGCGTCGTCCGCCCCAAGCCGCCTGAAGATCCGATCCAGTACGACTCTGCCGCGGTCTTCGCCACTGGCGGGATCGATCGCCAGAGTCTCGACGCCCTCGCCCCCGCACTCGATGCGGCCCGGGTGGAGTCGCTGGCCGACATCGACCGCTGGCGGGCCGGTGGCACGCAGCCGGGCGAGGTGCTCGACCCGGCCTTCATCGACCTGCCCGACCGATTGCTGGCTGACTACATGACGCGGCGGCCCGAAAGCGAGCTGCATGCGATCCTTGGCACGGCGAAGCGGCTCCGCGACACGGTGGATCGCGTGATCGTGCTCGGCATCGGCGGCTCCTACATGGGCACGCGGGCCCTCTTCGAGGCCTGCTGTCACCCGTTTCACAACGAACTGCCGCGGGGCGAGCGAGGCGGGCGGCCGCGACTCTCGTTTGAAGGCTTCAATATGGACAATGACTCTGCGCACGGGCTCTTGGATCTCGTCGCCCCGGCCGGTGGCACCGTGCCGGATGATCTGCTTCATCGCTGGGCGATCCTCGTCGTCAGCAAGAGCGGCGGTACGCTCGAGACGGCTGCTGCCACCCGGCTCTTTCTCGACGCGCTGCTGAAGAACGTCGGCGGCGACGTGAAGACGCTTGCCGATCGCGTCGTGCCGATCACGGGCCAGACCGGCAAGCTCGCCAGCCTGGCCAAGGCGATCGGCTGCCCCGAGGTGTTCGACATTCCTGACGGTGTCGGGGGCCGGTTCTCGGTGTTCACGGCGGTCGGCCTGCTGCCGGCCTCGATCGTGGGCATCGACATCGTGCGGCTCCTCGAAGGGGCCGCGGCGATGAACCGCCGCTTTCGCGAGGCGCCGGTCGCAGACAACCCCGTGCTGCAATATGTCGGCGTGTCGCACCTCGCTGAGGAACGCATGGGGGCGACGATCCGCGTGCTCTCCTCGTGGAGCAACCGGCTCGAGGCCGTCGGCCTCTGGTACGACCAGCTGCTCTCCGAGAGCCTTGGAAAGCATGAAAAGGGAGCCACCCCGCTCACCACGGTCACCACCCGCGATCTCCACTCCCGCGGCCAGCAGCATCAGGAAGGCCGCCGCGACAAGCTGATCACCAATCTCCTCGTGGGTGAGCCACGCCGCGATCGGCTCACGCTGCCGAAGCTCGGGCCGTATGGCCACGACGAAGACAAGCTCAACGACCTCGTCGGCACCGCCTGGCCCGATATGCTCGCCGCCGCCGCCGCCGGCACCAACGAAGCCTACGCCCAGGATAAGCGGCCCACGGCCGACATTCTGTTGCCACGGATCGATGAGCACACCGTCGGCCAGTTGCTGCAGATGCTGATGCTCGCCACCGTCGTCGAGGGCCGGCTTGTCGGCACCAATCCGTATGGCCAGCCCGGCGTGGAGGCCTACAAATCGTTGATGATGAAACGGCTTCGGCCCTAACTCCAGACATGAGAAAGACTCCCGATGCCTGTCACGCTCACCTGGATCGGCCACGCCACCTGGCTCATCGACACCGGCAGCGGTGTATTGCTCATCGACCCGTTTCTCGATGACTGCCCGACGGCGTCGATGAAGGCCAAGGATGTGCACTGCGATGCGATCCTTGTCACCCACGCCCATGCCGATCACGTGTCCGATGCCGCCGCGATCGCCAAGCGGCTCGATGTGCCCGTGTTGTGCAATTTTGAGATCGCCAACTGGCTCGGCAGGCAGGGCGTGAAGACAGCGCAGCCGATGAATCATGGCGGCCGGCTGACCATTCCCGGCGGCACGGCCAAGATGGAGATCGCCCATCACTCATCGAGCTTCGCCGACGGCACTTACGGCGGAAACCCCGGCGGCTGGCTGCTCGATGTGGGCGGGAAGCGGATCTACATCGCCGGTGACACGTCCGTATTTCTCGACATGGAGCTGATCGGCCGGCCCGATCGCGCCGGCCGGGGGCTCGACGTGGCCATCCTTCCGATTGGCGACGTCTTCACCATGGGGCCGGAAGACTCGCTCGACGCCCTCGCGATGCTGAAGGCCAAGGCCGTGCTCCCGAGCCACTACGACACCTGGCCCCCGATCGTCCAGGATGCCGCCGCCTGGGCGAAGTCGGTTGCCACCGCCAACCTCGCCAAGCCACACGTGCTCAAGCCAGGCGAATCGCTGACACTCGATTAGCCCAGGCCTTCCTCGTTGATCTGCTGTTACGAGTGACACGGCGAACGGTTTTTTCGCGCGGCCCCGTGTGTGACGGCTCAGGGTTACCCGTGCCATGGAGCCGGCGTTGGCAGCAAGCGAAGGCATGGATGCCGAAAGCGAAGCTGGCATCGAGCGAGCGGAGGCCTGGAGGGCCGCAGTGAGCGTCCGGCGATATGGCACGGGTAACCCTGAGCCATTTCTTCAAGAGCGTTCAGGAATCTCGACGGCCCGTGGTGGGGGTACGCGGACTTCGACCGTGCCATCGACGACGCGGGTCTCAAACACGTCCACCGTGAGCTTCGGATTGTCGCACCAGGCGCCGTCGCAGAGCCGAAACCGCCAGGCATGCCAGGGGCAGGTCACCACCCCGTTCACCATCGGGCCCGATCCGAGCGAGGCGCCCATGTGGGGGCAGAGGTCGTCGATCGCGGAGTAGGCCTGGCCATCGAAGAAGACGGCGACGAGCCGACCGGCCACCTCGAAGGTGCGGCCCTCACCGGCCGGGATGCTGCCGACGGGCGTGACGGGGGTGAACGGAACTTCGGCGGAGGCTTCGCTCATGGGTTCCCTGTACCATACGAGGCATGAACGTCCAACCCGTGGAACCCGCGTCGCCTGGTGAGCCCGCCCGTATGCCGCGGCGGGACCGCGGCCTCAGCATGCCGATCCGGCTGCTGGTGCTCGACGTCGACGGCACGGTCACCAACAGTCGCCACGAAGTGAGCGATGCGACCGTCGCCGCGATCGACCGCGTGCGGGCGGCGGGCATTCGCGTGATGCTCGCCACCGGCCGCCGCTATCGTGACACGCTGCCGATCGCGATGCAGCTTGGCATCGAGGAGCCGCTGGTGACGGCATCGGGCGCACTCGTCAAACACCCAGCCGATCATGCCACGAAGTTTCGAGCCGCTTTTGCCCCGGGAGTGCTCCAGAGCGTGCTCGAACTGGTCGTGACGCGGGGCCACGAGCCGGTGCTCTACACCGACAGCTTCGCCGAAGGATTTGACTTTCACTGCCGCGGGCTCGGGCCGGCCGCGTCGGACGCCGGGCCAGGGCAGGGCTTCCGGGAGTATCTGGACCGCAACCGTTCGCTCGCCCGCGTCACGCCCGATCTGCACCGCACGCCGCCGCCGGATGTGTTTGCCGGATTCGCGATGGGTCCGCAGGGCGACATGCTCGCGCTTGAGGCCGCCATCCGCGATGCCTGGCCGGAGGCGGTGTCGCTGCACACGATCCGCAGCCCGCGGTATCGCGACTATCTCTGCGAGATCGCGCCAGCCGGCGTGACGAAGTGGTCGGCCGTCTTGGAGATGGCGCGAGCCTGGGAGATCCCCCCGCAGGCGATCTGCGCGGTGGGAGACGATCGCAACGACGTGCCGATGGTGGCCGCGGCCGGCCTGGGAATCGCCATGGGCAATGCGGCGGCCGAGGTGCGGGCGGTGGCGGATCGGGTGGTGGGCCGGCACGACGACGACGGCCTCGTCGACGTGGCAAACCTTCTGCTCGCCACGCTTTCCTAATCTGCGTGGCTTGCGTGAGATGCGCGTTGCCGCGGTCGGCGGCGATCCCTATCGTCCCGCCCATGGAGTTGAAACTGCAGCGACCGCGAGGAGTCTGCGCCCGCACAGGCCGTGGCTTGGCTGCCGGGGAGCCGATGGTTTCGGCGTTGGTACGCGAGGCGGGCGGTCTCGAGCGGATCGACTGCGCAGCCGAGGCCTGGGAAGGCCCGCCCCCCGGCACGCTCGCCTGGTGGCGATCGATCTACACGCCGGCCGCCGCAGCCGGGCCCACGCTTGCACCCGCCGATGTGCTGCTCGACGTGTTGGAAGAAATGGAAGGCCGTGCGGAAGAAGCGGCGTTGCGGTATCTGATCGCGTTGCAACTGGTGCGCCGCAAGGTGCTGCGAATCATCGAGCAGAACTCGGCCGATGCGTCCGCCGATGGGGAGACGCTGGTGGTTGCCTGCCGAAAGCGGCGCAGTGAATACCGGGTGGCCCTGG
>JAQBZA010000106.1 GCA_027622795.1 Planctomycetota bacterium
CCCACCCAGCCCTGCGTGTTGCCTACCGAAAGGAGCCGGGCGTCGAGCCCGAGCCTGTCTGCGAAGGCCGCCCGGCCAGATGACTCGTCGAGGTAGGCCAGTTCACTGGCGACCAGCAGGAAGCGGGCATTGGTCGGGCTGCCCTCGACGTCTTCATTGAGAGGATCAATTGACATAGCGGCGGTCCGTGCCAGCGGGGGCGGCATTCTTCCAGGTTCTGAGGGGCGATGTCGGGATGCCACACCCCGACACGTCAAGCTGCGATAGCTGTGGCGGCGGCGTTGCCAGAAACGCCTTTACGCCGTCGGGCGTGATCTGCGTGCGGGCGATTCGGAGAATCTCGAGGGCCGGCAGGGCGGCGAGTTTGGTGAGGCCGGCATCGGTGATCTGCGTGTCGTTGAGCGTGAGTTCCTTGAGTCGCGGGAGCGCGGTGAGCAGGTCGAGCGTGGCATCGGTGACGTCGGGATTGGCCATCTCCAGGATTTCGATCTCGGGCCGTTCCGCCAGAAACGTGTAGTCGTCGCGATCCCAGCCGGTGAGCACAACCGCCGGGCTGCCCTCCACGACCCGCTCGCGAGGCCCGAGCCCCACGATCGCCAGATAGGCCTCTTGCCAGACAAACGGCAGCGCCCCGACAACCAGCCCGCCGGCGATGAGGGCCAGCGACCACCGCAGCCGCCGGGCTGAGCCCCGGCCCAGGAGCACCGGGATGCCGCGAATCACCACCGAGACCAGGCCCGCGAGCAGCAGCCCGAGGCCGACGAAGATCAGCACCACACCGATCTGCTCACTCATCGAAATCCGTTTCCTCGTGTCAGGCTGCCAATGACAACGATATGGTAGCCTTCCGCCATGCAAATCGTCATTCTCGATGGCTATACCGCCAACCCCGGTGATCTGAGTTGGGCTGAGATTGAGGCCCTGGGGCCGTGCACGATCTTCGATCGCACCGCCGATGCGGACATCGTGTCTCGCGTGGCGGATGCCGAGATCGTGCTCACCAACAAGACGCCGCTTTCGGCCGACACGATCCCCCGGCTGCCGAAGGTCAAAATGATCGGTGTGCTGGCGACGGGGGTGAATGTTGTGGACATCGCTGCGGCAGAGGCGGGCGGCATCGTGGTCTGTAACGTGCCGGCCTACAGCACGCCGGGAGTGGCCCAGGCGGTGTTTGCGCTGCTCCTCGAACTCACCAACCGTACCGGCCACCACGATCGCACGGTGCATGAGGGTCGCTGGGCTGCCGGCGAGGATTTCTGCTATTGGGATGGCGACCTCGTGGAAGTCGCTGGCCTCACGCTCGGCATTGTCGGCTACGGCCAGATCGGCACCGCGGTAGCCCGCGTTGGGCGGGCCTTCGGCATGCAGATTCTCGCCAACCGGCGCAGTGGTTCTGGACTGATCGAAGGGGGCGGCGACTATGTCGATCTCGACCGGCTGTTTCGCGAGAGCGACGTGGTAAGCCTGCACTGCCCGCTGACACCGGAGACGAAGGAATTGGTCAACGCCGCAAGGCTCGCGCAGATGAAGCCGACGGCCTACCTCATCAACACGGCCCGGGGCGGGCTGGTGAACGAGGCAGACCTAGCCGCGGCGCTCAATGCCGGGCGAATCGCCGGCGCGGGCCTTGATGTGCTCTCCGTCGAGCCACCACCAGCCACGAATCCGCTGCTTGCAGCAAAGAACTGCGTGATCACGCCCCACATCGCGTGGGCAACCCGCGCCGCCCGCCGTCGGCTGCTGGCGATCACGGCCGCCAACATCGCCGCCTTCCGCGCCGGCAGTCCGCAAAACGTCGTGGGCTGATCGGTCGCAGCACCAGCCTGCTACGCCGCGTCATCGGCTTTCGGGATCATCACGCCGCGGGTGAACACCATGGCGGCACCGGCCTTTACGATTAGTTCGCGGGCCTTGCGATCCGCCTTGTAGCCAAAAAAGAGCGGCCGGATGTCATCCTCAGGATGGGCGGCTTTGGCTTTCTCGACGACCCGGAGAAACCGCTGGACTTCGACAGGGCTGACACTGGCCTTGGTTTCGCAGAGCACCGTGACGGGCTTGCCCGCGATCGTGCCCCGGACGACGACGTCGAATTCCCGATGCCGGCCAAAAACGACGACTTCTTCAGGGCCAGCCGAGGAGATCTGCATTGTCCAGTGTTTCTCGAGGATCTCGGGCACGAGGTCGCAGGCAAAGTCTTCCAGGCTGCCGCCGAGCGCATTGGAGAGCCCGCCGACCTGCTTGGCGAGATCGGCAACAGCCCAGTCGGTTCGCTTCTGGGCCTCGGCCAATTCTGCGAGTTCCCCGGCCGTCTGCCGTTGCGCCTCGGCCAGCTCTTTGACGACGCCGGTCAACTCATTCAGCTCGGCCTTGGTGACAAGCTCGTCATGAGACTCGACAAACACCCGGGCCAGCAGATCGGCCTGCGGCTCCGGAAACTCCTGCAGGAGCCGATTGCGGATATGCGGGATCGTGGCCATGGGAACCCTCGTCGCCGGCGTGGTAGATGGAGTATACGGATGTATGCCTAAGTGTCAAGCGGATACGTCCTTTGTTTTGCCAAGTGTCTGCGGTTTGGGGGTCAGGTTCGGCGAACTTGATGTGTTCTCCGGCTGACGTTCTCGATAGTGTCTTGTGATGAGCGTTGTGTTGCTTCCTCGTCGCAAGATGCTCGCTGCGTCGGCAGCGCTGGCTGGGCTTCCGGTCGCGGCCGGTGTCGATGGCCTGCTGGTCACGCCCCGCCGGCTCGATGTGACTCACCACATGTTTGGCGCGGCTGTCACCGCGAGGGCCTTGCTGCGGATTGTGCAGGTGAGCGATCTGCACATTCGTGGATTCGGTGCGGTGGAAGAGCAGGTGCTCGACGCGATCGCCACCGCTCGCCCCGATGTGATCGCGCACACCGGCGACATGCTCGAGTCGCCACGGGGGCTCGCGCCGCTGCGGGAGTTTCTCCACCGCTGTCCTGCAGTGCCGTCGTTTGCCATCCCGGGCAACTGGGAATTCGCATCGGGCGTGCCAGTGGCGAAACTGAAGCGACTCTGCGAGACCTTCGGCGTCGACTGGCTCATGAATCGGTCGGTCGTGGTGTCGCATGCCGGCACCGCCCTCCGGATCACCGGCCTCGACGACCTCCGGGGCGGCCGGCCCGACGCGACGACTGCCCTTGGAGCAGCCGAACCGGTGCCGAATCATCTCGTGCTCGCCCACTGCCCGGCTCTGCGGGATCAACTGAATCTGCCGCTGCACCATGCGGCCGACCTCGTGCTATCCGGTCACACGCATGGTGGGCAGGTGGCGTTGCTGGGCATGCCGGTGGTGCTGCCGCCGGGGAGTGGCCGGTATGTCGCAGGCTGGTATGGTCGCGAAGGGGGCGATCCGCTGCCGCCGCTCTATGTATCGCGCGGCGTCGGCACGTCGCTGATTCCGGTGCGGCTGGGGGCCGTTCCGGAAGTGGCCGTGTTTGAGTGGACGCTCGGCTGATCTCCCGCGACGGTCGCCGCAAAAAACGGGCGCATTGTCGAAACCGCCAATAGCCGTGGCCGCGATCCGGCTCCTATGATCCGCGCAGTCATCAATGCAGCGGTTCATGGGAATGACTGCAGGGAGAGCGGTGGCTCCGGGGTCTCCCTCGCCCGGCACGAGCAGTGAAGAGTCTGGTCTAGAGCGCACATCTTTACTTACAGGAGGAATGGTCATGGTTACCACGTTCGGTCCTGCTGCATCGCGTAATCGTATTGGTAACACCGCGGCCCGCGAGCGGCGCGGCGGCTTCACCCTGGTTGAGCTGTTGGTGGTGATCGCCATCATCGGAGTCTTGATCGGCCTCCTCCTGCCAGCCGTGCAGGCGGCCCGTGAATCGGCCCGACGAACATCGTGCAACAATAAGCTCAAGCAGGTTGGGCTCGCGCTCCACAGCCATCATGACGCGCACAAGCGGCTGCCATACCGTCAGGGAGGGTTCTGGTCACAGACCTCATGCCGAATGAGCGGGCTGGTGTTGCTGCTTCCGTTTCTCGAGCAGGCCCCGCTGTATGACCAAATTTCTGCCAATAATTTCGGGCCTTGGCCGTGGGATGGCTCAGACCATTGGCGGACTCAAGTCAACGGCTTTCTGTGCCCGAGCGATGGGGGTGCCGGCCAGAAGCAGCCCAATGACCATGGTCGCACCAACTACGTATTCAGTGTCGGCGACACGATCCCGTGGGAGTGGGTTGGGGTGGAGGAAAACCGTGGCCCCTTCGATTACAGCGGAGGTGACAATGAAAAGAACGAACGAGTCTATGCCTTTCACCAGGTTTCAGACGGGCTTAGCAAGACCCTGGCCATGAGCGAACGGTGCGTCGGCTTGGACAGTGGTTCGCTCAAAGGCGGAATGGTCGAACACTACAACGCAGTCACCAGCAACCCCGATACGGCCAGCCCGATCGCCTGCCTGTCTCAGGTCGGCTCCGATGGGCGTTATGTCGGCGGTAGTAACACCCACGCCTGGTCTGGGATGCGCTGGAACGACGGCCGGCCGGCATTCGTCTCCTTCAACACGATCATCGGCCCCAATGGGCCCTCGTGCTGGGAAGGGGGAGCAGATGCCAACCGCGGCCTCGCCCCACCCACCAGCTACCATCCGGGCGGAGTGAATGCCGTGCGGTGTGATGGCTCGGTGAGCTTCATCCTCGACACGATCGACACCGGTGACCTTTCCCAGCCTTGTCCGCGGAGTGGCCTCTCTCCGTATGGCGTGTGGGGCGCCATGGGATCGCGGAACGGCGGCGAAGTGGAGGGAATCTGATCCCTGGCGACCACAGCGTTTTCACCGATTCATGGAGGCGTGTCATGCAAAGTCATGTTTTGATCGCGGCTTGCTTCGTTGGTCTGGGCGTCGTGGGCACAGTTGGCTGCGGCAGCAGCACGAGATTGAAAGGTCTGGCTCCCGTCGAGGGCACCGTGACCTTTCAGGGCAAGAGTGTCGAAGGAGCGACGGTTGTGTTTGTCCCGGCCACGGCCGCCACCCGGGCTGCCGTGGGCACAACCGACGCCGCCGGTCGATTCACGCTTACCACGAAAGACCCGGGGGATGGCGCCGCCCCCGGGCCGTATCTCATCACGGTCAGCAAGACGGAGGCCAGCGGCGGGCTCTCCGCTGCCGAGGCCGAGCAATGGTCTCGGAAGCGGGAAAATTTCGGCAAGTATGCTCCGCGTCCCACGATCACCGAGCATCTCCCGAAGAAGTACAAGGTGGTCAATTCATCGGGCCTTCAGGCGACAGTGACCGACGGACGCAATACAATCGAACTGGTTTTGGAGGACTGAGGGCGTTCGACAGTTTCCGATCCGAATCGTGATGCCAGCGAGCAGAAACGCTCCGCCAGGATGAGGAGAGAGTTGTGGCGGCCGTGCAGGGGTGGCATGCTGTGGCGGTGGTCGCAATGGCCGCGATGGCGACAGAAGTTGCTGCCCGGCCAGGTGAGCCACCCGCCCCGCGGGAGCTCGTCTCGATTGCGAGCGTGATGGTGGCGCCCCTGCTTGACACCGCTCATCCGGTGCGAATCCGCGGCATCGTGACTTGGCGGCGTGGCAACGGGATGATTGTGCAAGACGACTCTGCTGGCATCTGGATCGAGGTTGCCGATGCGCGGCGGGCAGGCTACTGGCAGGCCCAGGGAGATCCGTCGCCCGACATCCGAGAGGGGGTGGAGGTTGAAATCGAGGGCTGGTCGAATCAGGGCGGGTATGCGCCAAACATCCTGCCGGAGACGATGCGAATTCTCGGGGAAAAGCCCCAGCCCGAGCCGCGGGCCTATGACCCGGAGCGGTTTTTTCAGGGGGTCGATGACTGCCTCCGGGTGACCGCCCGAGGTGTGGTGCAGGGGTTTCGTGACGATGGCGACCGGTGGCTGCTCCTCGTGGTCGAGGGAGGGAGGCGGTTCACGGTGGCGATCGACAAGCAGCGGCTCGGTGGGTCGCCGGAGGACTACGTTGACTCGGTCATCACGTGCGTCGGCGTGGCTACGGCGCAGTTCAATACCCGCGGCCAGTTTCTCGCGCCCCGGCTCAACCTGACGGCGGCCAGTGACCTGACGATCGAGCAGGCCCCTCTGGCCACCGCCTTTGAAACGCCCCAGGTGGCATTGCGTGCGCTCGGTGGCTATCGGCCAGAGGCCCCGGACGGTCATCGCATCTGCACCCGTGGAGTGGTGACCCATGCGGTGCCGGGCCGGTTTCTCTACCTCCAAGACGATGCCTGGGCGTGCGTGTGGAAACGACGTCGCAGGAGCGGTATCAGCCGGGAGATGTCGTCGATGTCGCCGGTTTTGTCGACTGCAGCGGGTATGTGGCCTCGGTCGCCGAGTCACTGGTGCGGAAGGTCTCCCACTCGTCGCCGCCTGTGCCGCTGCCGATCCAGCCGGCCACGATCGCGCAGATCAATGCCCAGGCGGCGCAGCGTTTCACCGAGGCTCGGCCCGGCGACTATTACGGCTGCCTCGTGCAGTTTCCGGCGCGTGTCATCGATATCCAGAGGGCGAATCGCGGAGGGCAGGTGCTTCTGATCGCTGCCGATACCGGCATGACAGCGATCGCCGATCCGGTCATCTTTCCTGAGTTGCACCGCCTTGAATCGGGGAGCGAGGTGATGGTGACCGGCATCGTGCGGCCCGAGCCGGAGCTCGATGACGAGGTGAGTCCGTGGCAGTCGACCAATGACAAACGCATCCAGATTCTGCTGCGGTCGGCCGACGATATCGCGGTGGTGCGAGCCCCTTCATGGTGGAAGCCCCACCGCCTCCTCGCGGCGCTCGCCGTGGTTGCGTCGCTAGCGGCTGTTGCCGTGGGCTGGATTGTCTTGCTAAGGCGGCAAGTGGGGCGGCAGCTCGCGCTGATCGAATCACAGCTCCAGGCAAAGGCGGCCGTGGAGGAGCGGCAGCGAATCGCCCGCGAATTTCATGACACGCTGGAGCAGGATTTGGCGGGCGTTGCCCTGCGGATGGATGCCGCCGCGGGGCGGGTGCAGGACGGACGGGCGCGGGCGGAGTTTGAGCAGCAGCGGGCCCTGCTGACGCGACTGCGGGCGGAGACGCGTGATTTCCTCTGGGATCTGCAGGAGCCGCAACGAAGTGACGGTTCCTTGCCGGCATCCTTGTCTTCGCAGGCGGCCTATCAGCAGTCGCTGATGTCGGTGCCGATCACGGTGCATGCCACGGGCGACATTCCGGCCCGAGTGCCGCCGCTCCTGCAGTATCACCTGTTGCGAATCGCCCGTGAGGCCGTGGCCAATGCCGGCAGGCATGCCGATGCGACGCGGATCGAGGTGCGTCTTCGGGCCGGGGCAGAAGGGCTTGTGCTCGAGGTGATCGACGATGGCGTGGGCTTTCCCGTCGAGGCGGGGGAGTCGCGGCATGGGCATTTCGGCCTGCGCGGCATGCGTGAGCGGGCCCGCCGAATGGG
Organism: Planctomycetota bacterium; assembly: GCA_027622795.1. Taxonomy (GTDB): domain Bacteria; phylum Planctomycetota; class Planctomycetia; order Pirellulales; family UBA1268; genus CACORA01. The sequence goes on from JAQBZA010000106.1 coordinate 7,441, forward strand.
AGCGACACTTGTGATCGATAGCGGAGAGGGGAGGGGCACGAAGGTATCCGTGCGGATTCCTCCCGACACGCTTCGCGGCGAGCCACAGGCGACGCCCGAGTCTTAGGCTGCTGAACAAGTCCACCCCCGTGCGAAAGAACCATGACGATGCCTTCAGCCATTCGAATTCTTGTCGTCGATGATCACCCGCTGTTTCGTGAAGGGCTTGTCCACACGCTCGGTGCCGAGGATGGCTTTGAAATCGTCGCGCAGGCGGAGAATGGGAAGGCGGCGCTGGACGCGTGGGCAGCAGTGCGTCCGCATGTCGCGATTATCGATATCAGCATGCCGGGCATGAATGGCATCGAGACGGTCCGCCGGCTCCGGACCTGCGATGCCGATGCGAAACTGCTGATGCTGACGTCGTCTGAGGATCAAGAAGACATCATCGCTGCGATCGACGCCGGTGCTTCGGGCTACATCACGAAGGGAACGCGGTATGGCGATCTCGTGGCGGCAGTCCGCGAAGTGCACGATGGCGGACGTCCGCTCGGGGAGGTCATCGCCCGGAAGCTGGCCTCCCGCGACCGCGGCGGGCCGCTGACGCCACGGGAGTTGGAAGTGCTGCATTTGCTCCGCGAGGGGCTGACATTCATCGAAATCGGCCGCCGCCTTGCGATCACGGAGCGGACGGCCCGGGCCCATGTGGGAGCGATCAAGGAGAAACTCGGGGCAACGAATACGGCCCAGGCGGTTGCCAAGGGATTTGAGCGGGGGCTGCTCAAGGTGGCACACGGCTCATCCGGAGCTGCGGCACGCTGATAGGCGGAAGCGCGGCGTCGTACTGTTCGTCACGGCCATTGTCGCCATCGAAACATAGCTCGGGTGGGGCGGCGGGGCAGTGGACGTGAGCGTCCGCTAGCCGTCAATCGATCGGATTGACGACACGGGCGAAGCCAGCACCACGAAAGTCCACGACGTTGCGTGTGTAGAACTCAGTCACTCCGTTGCTCTGCAGCGTCACGGCGAGCACGAGGTCGTAGGTTCGCCGCCGCGGAAATGCTGGGGTGGACAGGCTGGCATAGATCATCGGCCATGAGCGCAGTTCGTAGCAACAGAATGAAAACCCCGAATCGTCGCGGAGGAAGGCCACCCGTCGGGCGGCCTCCACCGCCGACAGGGGCTTGGCGAAGACCCCCGGATGCCGCAGGCCGGTGTACATCTCGAAGAGCACCTGATCGGCCAGCATCCATTCAGCCGGTGAACGCAGAGCGTCGTTCACGAGCCTGATCGCTGCGTCATGCTCCCGACAATCCTCGTCAGCGGCATAGAGCAGGATATTGGTGTCGAGGCTCTTCACGTCAGCGACTCCGCCGCGAATCGCTGCAGCCCGCCGCCCGCACCTCCTCGTCCTGGCCGTGGATTACGTCTTTCAAGCGACCCGCATCCACGAGCACGCCGCCGCCGTGAAACGTGGGAAACCGAACCGGCTGCTTCGGCGGAAGGGCCGGCACTTGTTCGAGGAGGCGGTCAACGGCCCGCCGCACCAGTTCGCTCACCGGGCGG
>JAQBZA010000107.1 GCA_027622795.1 Planctomycetota bacterium
CGCGGAAACTGCATGAAGCGGTGCGGGCCGGCAGAGCAGAGGCGTTTCTGGCTGCGGTGGCTGGCGTGTCGCCGCGGCTCTTGGGCCTCGTGAGAGAGACGGCTCGGCAGGGGATCGCCGAGGCGGTCGATGCCGTGAACCCCGATGCAATCTTCGTGATCCACGCCGGCATCCTCGCCGATCTGGCGATTGAAACCGGGCTGCCGGTGGCAATGCACGTGGCAGCTGGTGACCTTGTGGCGGCAGCCGGCCCGGTGCGGGAGCTGGTGACGGCGGCGTTGGGATCGTGTGGTTGTGTGGCGACCGATTCAGCCACCACGGCCGCCGCGATTCGTGCCGACTGGGTCGACGACGCGTTGCTTGCGAAAGAGCTCTGGGCGATTGGGCCGGAGGCGGTGCAGCATATCGTCGACGCCTGCCGCGCAGCCGTGCAACGGCGCAGGTAGGCCCTGTCAGATCCTCTCTTCCATCAACCGGTCAATCGCTGCCGTCTGCAACGCGTGGGTAAACTCATCCACATCCCGGTACACCGCGTCGGAAGCTAGCTGCACCACCCAGTTGTGCACCAGCGGCGTCACGGTCACCACCACCCGGCCGTGGGTATGGGCCTCCCACATCTCGATCGCCGTACCCATCGACGCCTCCGGCACAAACGCGATCACGAGATCAAACTCCCGGCACATGCCGACATGTTTCGTGAACACCTCGCGGGCCCGCCGCATGTCGTAGCCGACCGACGTGGAATGATTGGCAAACGGGTCGTAGACTTCGGCCTGCGGCCAGTGCCCCTGCACAAGGTCGCGGAAGGTGGTTCGATAGGTCTGATCATGCACCAGCGACGCCACGTGTGAGCCCTGCATGATCCCAGCCAGAAAGATGCGCATGGCCCGTTCCGTGAAGAGTTCTCAGCGAGTGCCGAAATCCAAACCGGCCGACAGTGTACGCGATGCCGCGCAGGCCGCGGTGGCGGCCGGGCCGCAGCCCGACCTCGCCCGGGCCCGCCGCGTGGTGCTCGACCTGCTTGGCATTCCCGGCAAGAGCGGTGAGGAGCGGGATATCGCCGAGCGAATCTGCAGCTGGCTCAAAGAGGCCGGCTGCCCACGGTCGGCTTTTTCCTTCGACGACGCCCACACGAAGACACCCCTCAAGGGCAACGTCGGCAATCTCATCGTGCAGCTGCCCGGCACGCTTCCTGGGCCGCGGCGGCTCCTGATGGCCCACATGGATACGGTGCCGGTCTGCGTTGGCACCAAGCCGGTGGTGAGCGGCCGGTTTGTGAAGAGTGGCAATCCGGCCACGGGCCTCGGGGCCGATGATCGCGCCGGCTGCGCGGTCGTGCTCTCGACGGCCCTCGAGATTTTGGAAAAGAAGCTGCCCCATCCGCCGCTCACTTTTTTCTTTGCGATCCAGGAGGAGGTGGGGCTCTATGGCGCCCGCTTCGCGAAGGCGGCGGCGCTCGGCCGGCCGAAGCTGGCCTTCAACTTCGATGGCGGCGCGGTAGAGAAGATCACGGTTGGGGCGACCGGCGGCTATCGGCTCGATATCGCGATCGAGGGGATCCCCAGCCATGCCGGCGTGGCACCGGAAAAGGGCGTGTCGGCGATTGCGATCGCGTCGCTGGCGATTGCCTCGCTGGTGGAAGACGGCTGGCATGGCCTCGTCGAGAAGGGGGGCAAGCGGGGCACGAGCAACGTGGGGGTGATCCAGGCCGGGGCGGCGACCAACGTGGTGGCCGAGTCGGCGGCGTTGCGGGCCGAGGCGCGGGGGCATGATGCCGCGTTTCGCGAACGGATCGTGAAGGCGATCGAAAAGGCGTTTGCGGCGGCGGCGAAGAAGGTGAAGAGCGTCGACGGGAAGACGGGCAAGGTGACCTTCACCGGCCGGCTCGACTACGAGGCCTTCCGGCTGGCCGACGACGAGCCGTGTGTGGCGGCGGCAGTGGCCGCGGTGCAAGCGATCGGCAAGACGCCGCGGATGGAGATCTCCAATGGCGGCCTCGACGCCAACTGGATGGCGGCCAACGGCATCCCGACGGTGACGCTCGGCTGCGGCCAGATGGAGATTCACACCACGAAGGAGCAGCTCGACCTCGAGGCCTTCGAGGCGGCTTGCACGGTGGCGCTGCGGCTGGCTACACGGGAATGAGGCCCTCCATGGCCCTCATTCCCTTGCCGACCTCCGGTCGGAAGGGGGCGTCGCATCCGGCGACGCGGCCGTTTAGCTGATCTGCGCGGTTCTGCTGAGGCCCTCCATGGCCGTCATTCCCTTGCCGACCTCCGGTCGCTTCCGCGAGCGGCTTCCTGTGATTCTGCCGACCCGCAATACTGCTCCTATGACGCCCTGTACTCCCCCCGCCCTCGATCGCGTGCACCGCGGCGACTGCCTTGAGTTGCTCGCTGCCACGCCCACCGGCAGCGTCCATCTCGCCTTCGCCGATCCTCCCTTCAACATCGGCTACGACTACGACACCTACGACGATCGCCGCTCGGCCGACGACTACCTCGGCTGGTCGCAACGCTGGATGGGAGAGATCACGCGGGTGCTCTGCGACGACGGCACATTTTGGCTGGCGATCGGCGATGAATACGCCGCCGAGCTGAAGGTGATCGCCACGCGGGAGCTGGGCCTCACCTGCCGGTCGTGGGTGGTCTGGTATTACACCTTCGGCGTGAACTGCAAATACAAATTCAGCCGGTCGCATGCCCACCTGTTTCACTTCGTGAAGGATCCGGCGGCGTTCACCTTCAACGTCGATGCGATCCGGGTGCCCTCAGCCCGTGAGCTGGTGTATGGCGACAGGCGGGCCAATGCCAAGGGGCGGCTCCCTGACGACACCTGGATCCTGCGGCCGCAGGATCTGCCCGAAGGCTTCGAGGCCGATGGCGACACCTGGTATTTCCCGCGGGTCTGCGGCACGTTCAAGGAGCGGTCGGGCTGGCATGGCTGCCAGATGCCGGAGCAGTTGCTCGGTCGGATCATCCGGGCCTGCAGCCGTGAGGGGGATCTCGTGCTCGATCCCTTTGGTGGCAGCGGCACGACGCTCGCCGTGGCGAAGAAGCTCGGCCGGTCGTTTCTGGGCTTCGAACTGTCGGAGGCGTATGCGGCGCGGATCGAGGAGCGGCTGGCAGTAATCGCGCCGGGCGACCGGCTCGACGGCGCCCCAGAGCCCTTGAAGAGCGTACCGGCCACGAAAGACGGCCGCCGGCGGACGAAAGCAGGCCCGAAAAAGCGGCGCGGCCGACCGGCCGACTAGCAGCAGCGGCTCAATCTCGAATAGAGCTCAACGTCGATGAAGGACGTTCAGCCCGCTTTCGCTGCGTGGCATTGCCCTTGCCGCGGCCCCGTGGCCCGTGTTTGAATTCCGGTTTCCCATTCCCCGCGCAGGTGCCCTGATGAAATACGGCCTCAATCTTCTTCTCTGGACCGACCGCATGCACGAGGGCATGGTGCCCGTCGTGGAGAAGGTGAAGGCGATCGGCTACGACGGCATCGAGATGCCGATCTTTGAGCTCAACGAGTCGCTCTACAGGCAGTGGGGCGAGCGGCTCGACGCGATCGGGCTGGAGCGGACTGCCGTCACAGTCCGCGGGGCGGGTGACAACCCGATCAGCCCGTCGGCAACGGTGCGGGCCGCCGCGGTCGCAGCCATGAAGAAGACGCTCGACTGCTGCCATGCCGCCGGCGTGAAGATTCTCTGCGGCCCGACGCACTCGGCGATCGGTGAATTCACCGGCACGGGGCCGACTGAAGACGAGTTCAAATGGGGTGTCGACACGATGCGGCAGGTGGCCGAGCATGCCGCCCAGGCGGGCGTGACGATCGCCACCGAATACCTCAACCGATTTGAAAACTATTTTCTGACGAGCGTCGCGCAGACGGTGCGATTCGTTCAGGCGGTCGACCATCCGGCGGTGCGGATGATGTATGACACGTTTCACGCCAACATCGAAGAGAAAGACCTCACGGCGGCGATCGAGGCGGCAGCGCCATGGACCGTGCTCGTGCATATCTCGGAAAATGACCGCAGCATTCCGGGCACGGGCCACGTGCACTGGGACGAAACCTTCGACGCCCTCCGCGACGCGAAGTACGACGGCTGGATGGTGGTGGAGGCCTTCGGCCTGGCGCTGCCCAACATCGTGGCGGCCACCAAGATCTGGCGGAAGATGTTTCCCTCCGAGGATCAGCTCGCCACCGATTCGCTTGCGTTCATGAAGCGGCACGTCGCCACACGGACGTGAGCTAGGCCGGCGACCTCCCTGCCCATGTCTCAGAAACCGTCTCCTCCCGCCGCCGCCCAAACCGGCTTCGATGCCCCGCCGGCCGACGGCGGCCTCTCGATCGACCGGCTCGCCCAGGCCTTTGCGGCGATGATGGGCACGGCCGATCCCTACAGTGAGCCAGCCGCCGAGGCGGAGAGCGTGGTGCGGGTGGATGCCTCGCCCGACCTCGACGAGGCCTTCGCCTCCCCCACCGAAGACGATGCCACCTGCCGCGTGAGCCCGCTCACGATCCTGGAGGCGTTGCTCTTCGTGGGCCTGCCGGGCGGGCGGCCGATCACCAGCCGCAAGGTGGCAGGGCTGATGCGGAGTGTGCGACCGCAGGAGGTGGATGAACTGGCCGGTGAACTGCGGCGGCAGTATCTGGCGAACAACTGCCCCTACGAGGTGGCGGCGGTGCAGGATGGCTGGGTGATGCGGCTGCGGCCGGAGTATCGCCAATTTGGCACGATCGTCGAGTCGCGAACGCGGCAGGTGAAGCTCGACGCCGAGTCGCTGGAGGTGCTGGCGGCGGTGGCCTGGAACCAGCCGGTGGCCCGCGATGCCTTCGTGGAGTTGGGCTGCGACGCCCGTCCTTCCACACTTCGGGCGCTGGTTCGCCGCGGGCTCTTGGAGCTGACGCGGCCTGATGATGGGGGCGAGCCATGCTACCACACCACGGCGAAGTTTCTTGAGGTGTTTAAGGTGTCGAGCCTCGCAGAACTGCCGGCCCCCAACGAGCCGCCCCGATAGGGCTGGCTTCAGCGTGTTCTCCTGACCCACTCGATCGCCGCCTCACGGCTCGTGATCTCGCCATCAAGCTGTTTCGCCCGCAGCGTCGCAAGCATCTCCCCCACGGCCCTCCCTTCCGGCACTCCAGCCGCCATCAGGTCGCGGCCCGTGACCAGCGGCAGCGGATCAAGCTCACCCCGCGGCCGCTCCAGCTGCGCTGTCACCCACGCCGCCGCCGCTGTGTCGCCCCGGCCCGCATCGGCCCGCGCCCGTAACAGATCGGCCAGCAGACATGCATCGTCATGGGCGAGCCAGGGCTGCACCTGCGACCAAGGCTGTGAAGCCAGCTCCCCAGCCCCGGCGCGCTCCAACGCCGCCACCGCATCGAGTAGCCAGGAGGCAAGCTTCGTATCGCGATTGGCCAGCCGTAGCCGGCTGGCTGCCAGCCGCAGCGAGGCTTTGCCCGTAGGCTCAAAGAGTGCGGCCAGCGCCTGCCCCAGCTCCGGCTCGTCGAGAGCCTCAATAATCACAGCCGCCTCGGCCCAGTGGGCGGCGACTGGAAGCGACTTCGGCAGTGGCGCTACTTCCGGGAGCACCTCACCGGCGAGACCTGTTTCATCGAGGAGTGCCAGCGCGCGACGGCGGCCCTGCCGCGTTACCATCGCCCGCAGTTCGGCGGCGATTCGCTCGGCGCTGACGCTTGTCACGAGATGCCGCATCGCCTCGATGGCAGCCCGCGTGGTGGGGTCGAGGGCGAAGCCAAAGGCAGCGGCAAACCGTACAGCTCGAAGCATTCTCAGGTGGTCCTCGCCAAACCGCATCGCAGGCACACCGATCGCCCGCACGATGCCAGCGGCAAGGTCGGCCTGGCCACCTACGTAGTCGTGCACCTGCCCGGTTGCCGGATCGAGGAACAGGCCGTTGATCGTAAAGTCGCGGCGTTGGGCGTCGAATTCGGGCGTTGAGTAGACGACACCGGCCGGGTGGCGGCCGTCGGTATAGGCCTTGTCGGTCCGAAACGTTGCCACCTCGACCTGTCCGGCAGACCGCGGGCCGAGTACGGTTATCACCCCGTAGGCCGCTCCCACCGGAATGGTTCGGTGCCGCCCGAAGACATCGCGTACCTCATGAGGGTGGGCAGATGTCGCCACGTCATAGTCGGCAGGGGTGCGCCCAAGAAGGTCATCACGGACACAACCGCCGGCCCATAAAGCAATAAACCCCGCATGCTGCAGCCGAAAGACAACCTCAGCGGCAAACTCACGGGCTCGTACGGGATCGACCTGCGGGGTAGCCATGAATCTTTCGTGAGTTTTGACACCGAGGCCTTGACGATACCGGAAACCAGCGGCTATAGTTAATTTCGTCAGGGGCAACTGACGGGAAAAACTCACGAAAAACACATCTTTTTGTCGGTTCATTCCGTCGTGACGTGGGTGTCTTTGGGGCTTTTTTATTTTTTTATGCCCTATTATGGGCGGAGGATATTTCCATGGCTCGTTTCTCAATGGATCGAAAGGGCTTCACCCTTGTTGAACTGCTGGTGGTCATCGCCATCATCGGCGTTTTGATCGGCCTCTTGCTGCCCGCCGTCCAAGCCGCCCGTGAAGCGGCACGACGAAGTCAGTGCTCGAATAATTTGAAGCAGCAGGGCCTTGGCTTGCAGGTCCATGCTGATGCAAATGCCAGGGGCGGGGACAATTTTTTCCCAAAGATCGTTTCGTCAGGCCAAACTGCCAACGTGGGATTCAGTTGGATTTGCGCAATCCTTCCCGGCATGGAAGAGAGCAATCTTTACAACACGTTGACGGCTGGAGCAAACGTCAAGACGGGCACGCACTCGTTGGCACTGACCGACAATCCTGGGCCTGCCACGGAATTGAAGTTTGCAAATTGCCCTTCCTTTGCAGGCACGACGAACGCCGCCTGCACAAACTACTTCGCCAACGCAGGTATCTGGGCGAATAGCAGTACACCCTCAGACAATGGTGGATTGTCATTTACGCAAGAGTTGGGCTTTAGCAGTTTCCGCAAGGGTACGAGCAAAACCATCCTGGTTGGAGAAAGCCGACAAAATCAGGCGGCTTCGGGTGGTGCGGCAACTCGGTGGGCGACCTACGAGGCGTGGATGCCGTTGAGTGTCAACGGCGCTACGGTCACTGGTACGAGCAACGATCTCATCGACGATACGACAGCGCAGAGCTATACCTTCACTGCTGGATCCATTCCCGCCTTGACACGGCAATGGGCACCTTCCAGTTACCATTCGGGCGGCCTTGTCGGCCACCTGTTTGCAGATGGGCACATCGAGTTCGTCAACTCGTCGGAAAGTGGCACCGTCTACGGCAATATGGCGATTCGGTAATAGCATATGTAGAGGCAGCGGGAGATTTTTCGGAAAGAATCCTGTTGCTCACGAGGCTGGACAGTGTTGAACAAGACGGCTGGCGGGAAACCGCCGGCCGTCTTCATTTACTGCCAAGATCAGCAATCCTGTGTGGCATCCCGTCTGCGAGAAAAGCCCAACTCCCGAATGAGCTCGCACTGTCGCCGGGTGAAGGGCATCGCTCCCGAGAGAAGCGACGGGTCAACCACCTCCTCAGGAACGAGTGCTTCGATCATTGCGGTGATCAGGCTATCGATTCCTTGGCCGGTGGCAGCGGAGGTAGCAATGCCGCGTGTGCCGGACGCGGCGAGGGTGGTGCGATCAATTTTTGAATGAACCCTCAACTGCTTCGGGGTACCGGACTCGGCAGCCTCATGGGGTGTCATTTTCAGATGGATGGCCTCCGAAGCATCGTCAACATCGAGGACAAGGCCGTCCTTGGTAGCCGCGGCCATCGTTCGTTCAATGCCCGCCCGTTCGGTCGGCGAGGCCACGGTGCCAGCAGACCGAAACCCGGCCGTATCGATCAGATCAATTTCCCAGCCTGAGAGAACCAGCCGCGTTGTCAGGGCGTCGCGCGTCGTGCCCGGTTCCGCCGAGACGATGCTTCGGGCATAGCCGGCGATCGCGTTCACCAGACTGCTCTTTCCGGCATTGACCGGGCCGGTCACTACGACCCGCCACGGTTCCCCAAGCCGAAGGCCGACACGAGCGGCCTTTCGGAGCCGTGCCACGGCAGTGTAGACGGCCTCGGCGTTGCCTGCCCGCCGCAAGAACTCGATCCGTTCCAGCTCATCTGCGAGGGCCCCGGCCAACTGTCGGCAGAGGATGCGTGCCGCCCGGGGGCCGGCCACGTGGGGTAGTGCGTCGCGGGCTTCCCGTTCGATTTCCTGACGACTGAAACTTCCCGACGCTCGAAATGTCTCGAAACCGAACCCCATTCCCGGGCAGCGCTCGGCCCCAAGTGCTTCGAGACTTCTCATCACCGCCTCACTCGCCGCCAGCCCGCCATGGCAATGAATTTCCAGTCGGTCAGCCGTGTGCCGCACCACGACCAGTTCCTCGCCGTGCTCAGGATCGCCCCAGCGACCGAAGATCACCCCACCGTCGGGCCACTCCGCAAGAGGTTTCCTGCTGCGGGGAGTAAACCGTTGGGCAATGAGATCGCCGACACCCAGCCCGCGAACGCCGACGACCGCCAGAGCACCGCGCCCCGAGGGCGTGAGGAGTGCGACACGGACGACGGGGGGCAGATCGGAAGCCATTGCTGTAGAATACTGGCTGAAAGCCTGGGGGGGGAGCCGCGGATGCGAGTGAGAGAGCCTTTCGTGGCGGGGTTGCATAATCAGCACAATCAATCCGGCACTGCACGCCACTGAGCCGTGTGGCATAGTTGGGCGTCACGACCCTCCCGGACCGATTACCCGATGCGGATTCTCTTCGCCCGTTGCACAATGCTGTTTCTTCTCATCGGCGGCTTCGCGCTCACTGGCGATGCGGGTTGGATCGCACGGCAGGCAGAAGGGCTGCTCAACGCCACCGCCGTTCCCTCTTGCGAACATC
>JAQBZA010000108.1 GCA_027622795.1 Planctomycetota bacterium
AGCAGCACGACCTCGCGGCTCCCGCGGAGCACCTCCCACGACCGATCGTTGAGCCGCACCACCGGTCGATCGCCCCCGCTTCGCTCGAGCAACTCCTGGTCGAGCAGCTGATGGACCAGGTTTTCGGCGGCCCGTTGGTCGATGCTCGCGAGCAGGCCGTAGGTGGAGAGCCGGTCGTGGCCGTTGCGGAGCACGGCGTCGGTCTTCGCGCCCCGCAGCACCTCGCAGACATGCCGCACGCCGAACCGCTCGCCGACCCGCGCCACACAGGAGATGATCTTCTGCGCCGTGACCGTGGAGTCGGGCAGGCTTTCGGTCTCGCCAAGGCAGACATCGCAGGCCTCGCAGCTGGGCTGCTGGTAGGCCTGTCCGAAATACTCCGAGAGCGTGGCATGGCGGCACCGCGCCGCCTGGGCGTAGCGGCGCATCGCATGCAGATGCTCGACGGTCGAAGCGAGGAGCCGGCCCGCCTCGTCGGGCTCCAGATCCGACTCGTCGATGCTCTTGCGGACAAGCGACTCCCAGCTGAAGACATCGGCCGACGAGTAGAGCAGCACGCACTCGGCGGCGAGCCCGTCGCGGCCGGCGCGGCCCGTCTCCTGCTGATAGGCCTCGAGGCTCTTGGGCAGCGACGTGTGGAGCACGAGGCGAACATTGGAGCGGTCGATCCCCATGCCAAAGGCGACGGTTGCCACCACCACGTCGATCGTCTCGCGGGCAAACGCCTCCTGGGTGGCATGCCGTTGGTTGGAATCGAGGCCGGCATGATAGGGCTTGGCCAGGATTCCCTCGGCAGCCAGCCGGGCGGCCAAGTCCTCGGTCTCCCGCCGTGAGAGACAGTAGACGATCGACGCCTCGCCCCGATGGCGGCCAAGGATTTCGAGCGTCTGCCCGATGCGATCGGTGCGGGGGACGACGCGATAAATCAGATTGGGCCGATCGAACGTGCCGACGAGCACCTCGGGGTCGCGGAGGTGCAGCTGGGCGGCGATATCTTTGCGAACCCGCGGCGTGGCCGTCGCCGTGAAGGCATGAAAGCTCGCCGTGGGAAACCGCTCCCGCAGCATCGCGAGCTGGCGGTATTCCGGACGGAAGTCGTGGCCCCAGTGGCTGATGCAATGGGCCTCATCGATGGCGAACCGCTTCACGCCGACACGGGCCAACAGATCGAGCAGCCCGGTGTTCACCAGCCGCTCCGGTGCCGCAAACAGCAGCCGCAGCTCCCCCGCCACGAGACGATCACGAATCTGCTGCCGCTCCTCCTGCTCCATGCCGGCATACAGAGCGGCCGCGGGATAGCCGATCGCCTCCAGCGAATCGACCTGGTCTTTCATGAGCGCCACCAGCGGTGAGATGACGACATCGGTCGTGTCGCCTACCAGCGGCGGCAGCTGGTAGCAGAGGCTCTTGCCGCCGCCAGTGGGCATCACCACCACCGAATCGCGGCCGGAGAGCGCGGCGGCGATCGCTTCCGACTGGAGTGGGCGGAGCGTGTCGAAGCCCCACCAGCGGGAGAGGATCTCGGTGATGTCCATGGGAGGGAGAAGATAGCAAACTTCCGGAAAAGTTCCGATTTACGGAGCGTCCTCAAATCGGCTCTTGAGGCGGCGGTTCGGGGCTGCCGATGCCCCGTCGCCGGACGTTCGCTACGGGCATCCTGCCCTTCGCTCACTCTCTGCCAGCTTCGCTTTCGGCATCCTGCCTGCGCTCGCTGCCAAAGCCGGCTCTCGGGGTATCGGCAGCCCCTCACGGATGCTTCCATGAATGACTCAGGTCAAGGGTTGCAATTTGCAACGTGCCGAGAACTTTCACGTTCAGTGATTCGGGCGGTAGACTTCGTCGGCATGTTCTGGATTGCTTGGAAGATGCTGATCGGGAATCGGGCGAAGTACCTGGGGATCGTCTTTGGGGTCGTGTTTGCCGCGCTGTTGATCGCGCAGCAGGCGTCGATTTTTTGTGGGCTGATGTCGCTCACGATCAGCCAGATCTATGACACCGCAGGGCCCGATATCTGGGTGATGGATGAAAACGTCCAGTTCGTCGACGACATCAAGCCGCTTTCCGATACCGAACTCTTTCGGGTGAAGGGAGTGCCCGGTGTCGACTGGGCGGTGCGGTTTTATAAGGGGATCGCCCGGGCGCGGCTGGAGGAGGGGACGTATGAGCAGATGATCCTGCTCGGGCTTGATGATGCCACGCTCGTCGGTGCGCCGCAGCAGGTGTTTCTGGGGTCGATCGCCGATCTGCGGCGGCCCGATGCCGTGATCATCGACGATGCCGGCTACAAGCGGATCTGGCCGGGGGAACCCTACCGGCTCGGCCGCTCCTTCGAGATGAATGACCGCCGCGCCGTGATCGTCGGCATCACGAAGGCCAGCCGCACCTTTCAGAGCTTCCCGATCATCTACACGCGGTACAGCCAGGCCGTGCTCTTCGCGCCGCCCGAGAGGAAGGTGCTCTCCTTCGTGTTGGCGGATGCCCAGCCGGGGCTGGATCCTGAGGAGGTCTGTCGGCGGATCACCGAGCGGACGGGGCTGCAGGCGGTCACGCAGGAACAGTTCACCTGGAAGACAATCTGGTATTACCTCAAGAAGACCGGCATCCCCGTGAACTTCGGGATCACGGTCTTCCTAGGTTTCCTCGTCGGCACCGCCATCGCCGGCCAGACGTTTTATCTCTTTACGGTGGAAAATATCCGCCAGTTTGGTGCCTTGAAGGCGATGGGCACGAGCAACTGGATGATTCTGCTGATGGTGCTCTCGCAGGCGATCCAGGTGGGCGTGGTCGGCTATGGCGTGGGCGTGGGGCTGGCGGCACTGTTTGGCTTCTGGTCCCGGGCGGCGACAAGGCTTTCGTTCTTCATGCCGTGGCAGGTGCTGGCGATCACGGGCGTGGCGGTGTTTGTGATCGTGCTGCTGGCGAGTCTGCTCTCGGTGCGGAAGGTGCTCGTCGTCGATCCGGCGATTGTCTTTCGCGGAGGGTGAGCGATGGCCGGGCTGCATGTCTACGACGACCGTCATACCGACGACATGGCCGTGCGGGTCCGCGGCGTCACGAAGGAATTCGGCAGCGGTGGCTCGCTCACAAAGGCGCTGCGGGGTGTCGATCTCGACGTGCCCTACGGCGAGATGCTGATGCTCGTCGGCCCCAGCGGCTGCGGCAAGACGACGCTTGTCTCGATTGTGGCCGGCACACTCGAGCCGACCGATGGCGATGTGCATGTGCTTGGTCACGACCTTGTGAGCATGAGCAACGGTCGCAAGGTGCGGTTTCGCCGTGACAACGTCGGCTTCATCTTCCAGGCCTTTAACCTGCTGCCAGCGCTCACCGCCGTGGAAAACGCTGCGGTGCCGCTGCTGATCGCGGGCTGGCGACGGGCTCATGCGGTCGAGGCGGCGGCCGATGTGCTCGAACGCTTGGGGCTGGGCGACCGGCTCGCCAGCCTGCCAAGCGAGCTTTCGGGTGGCCAGCAGCAGCGGGTGGCGATCGCTCGGGCGCTCGTGCATGAGCCGCGGCTGCTGGTCTGCGACGAGCCGACCAGCGCCCTCGATGCCGCCAACGGCCGGATCACCATGGAACTGATCCAGCAGGTGGCCGTGCAGCCCGACCGGGCGGTGATCGTTGTCACGCACGACTCGCGAGTGTATTCCTTCGCCGATCGCATCGCGTCGATGGAAGACGGTCGGATCGAGTCGGTCGAAAGCGGCCCGCACGAGCCGACAGCGGTCTGAGCGATGTCGGTGGAGCATCCTTGACGGAAGGGATTCCGGACAAAGAATGGACGGCATGCACAGCGTGCCTTCCCCGTCTCGTCTCGGTGTCTGGCTGATCGGCGCCAAGGGGGGCGTCGCCACGACCGTGATGACCGGGCTCGCGGCCCTGCAACGCGGGGCGATCGACCCCGTTGGCCTCATCACGGCGACCGAGCCGTTTGCCCACCTCGGGCTGGTCGGGTTTTCCGACATCGTGGTGGGGGGCCACGACATCCGTGCCGGGAGCCTGGCTGACGAGGCGCGGCGGATGTGGACCGACAGCCGGGCGATCACGCCGGAGTTGCTCGACGGTGCTGCCGGATTTTTTGCCGACGTGGAGCGTCGCCTCCGGCCCGGCACGCTCGTGGCAGCCGGGGATCGGATTCGTAGCCTCGCTGATGCTGCCACGGCAAACGTCGTCGAGACACCGCGGCAGGCGATCGAACGCGTGCGAGCCGACATCGAGGCCTTTCAGCAAGCTGAGGGGCTCGAGCATGTGATCGTTGTGAACGTCGCCTCGACGGAGCCACCGCCGTCGCTGCCCCTTCCCGACGATTTCGCCGCCGTCGAGCCGCTCCTCGACGATGCCGAGCGATGCCCGCTGCCGGCGAGCAGTCTCTACTTTTTAGCCGCCGCCGAGGCGGGGGCTTCCTTCATCAACTTCACACCGTCGACCGGCGGCACGCCTCCGTGCTTGCAGCAGGTGGCCCGCGACCGTCGCATCGCGCATGCCGGCTGTGATGGCAAGACGGGCGAAACGCTGCTCAAGAGTGTGCTCGCACCGATGTTTGCCGCGCGGAACCTTGAGGTGATGAGCTGGGTTGGGCACAACATCTTCGGCAACATGGACGGCAAAGTGCTCGACGATCCGCGAAACAAGGCGGCGAAGGTGCGGAGCAAAGATCACCTCCTGGCGGCCATCCTCGGCTACCCGCCACAGACGCTTGTCTCGATCGAATACATCGAGAGCCTGGGCGATTGGAAGACGGCCTGGGATCACATCCACTTCCGCGGCTTCCTCGGCACGCCGATGACGATGCAATTCACCTGGCAGGGCTGCGATTCGATCCTCGCGGCGCCGCTCGTGCTCGACCTCGTGCGGCTCGTTGATCGGGCCCGACGCGGGGGTGAATATGGCGCCCTGAAGTGGCTCGCATGTTTCTTCAAAAGCCCACTGAATGTAGCCGAGCAGGACTTCTCGAAACAGGTCGCCATGCTGAGGGACTGGGCTGCTCAGGGAACGGACACTCGCCGCTGAATGGAGTGTGGCCCTTCACTGGCAGAACCGTGGACGCGGTGCACTGCCTCCAGAACGTGAAGAGGATGCCTTTGCTCGGTTTGCGGGTGCGTCGTCAATGACGTTTATTGACCGATGAAAAGCTGATTCACGAGCAGCAACACCAAATCCCCGTCGCGTTGCGACGGCAGGCGACGATTTTTTATTAAACCTCAATAGGTCGCAGTTCGTTGTTTAAGGTCATTAACTGCTCAGTCTGGAGTTGAAAGAAGGGAGGTACGGGTGTGCGTGGTCTGATTCTCAGTATCTGCGTGTGTGTCGTGGTGTTGGTTGAACCGGGGGCTGTGTGTGCATCACGCGAGATAAAAACATTTTCGCTTGCGTCCTACAAGCCGCCATTGAATGGGAGAGATGATGCAACGGAGGCGTTCGGCAAACTGTTTGCCGACGTTGAGGCTGCGGGTGGCGGGCATGTCATCATTCCACCCGGGCGGTACTTCCTGGCAGGAGAAAAGCCGATCACGCTTGCCAGTAACACGCACGTCGCTGCTGATGGCGCGGTGTTCATGCTCCCGGAAACACTCGGCGACGGGAGTCGCATCGTGCTCTTTACCGGCGAGGACATCCGCGACTTCTCGTGGCGAGGAGGCGACTTCCGCGGACGGTGCTTTGACCCGACGATCGAATTCAATACCTGGGAGCCGAATGCCAACACGCGGGCGATCCTGATTACCACCACCCGCGGAGGGACGACCCGCCGTCTCCGCTTTCGTGATATCACGTCGGCTGGGATGGCGGGTGCGGTCGTGACCGTCGTTGGCGTTGCCAAGCCGGGGTCAGAGCGTGAGGTTACCAACTACGCCACCGACGTGACGCTGGAGGACTGCACACTTCTCGACTCCGGCAAGTTTATGTGGGACTACGGCTACCTGTGGCAGATCACGGTCTGGCCGGAGGAGCACACTGATCACGAGCGGGCACTGGCGGCACGGTACTTCACGTCCTCCCTGATCCGGCCCGGGATTCGGTGCGATGACAAGGGCGACCGAGTGAGATTTGATAACCACCCCCAACCGCTGCCGGTTGCTAGAACCGCGGAGCCGAAAGACGCTCTGGTCTTCTTCGGAGACGCGTTGCCGAAGAACGTGATCCGGGGGAGACAGTACTTCGTCGTCGAGAGTGAAAGGGAGTACATCAAGGTTGCCGAAAAGCCCGGCGGCAGGCCGATCGTGTTCGATGGCAGTTTTGGACCGCAGGCGAAGATCATTCACGATCACTTTCGCGCCTTCCTCGCCTTGTACGCGCCACGTGGGAGCGGACCTGGTAAGGGGGCGATCGACCTTGTCGCCTGCAAGGATGTTCGGGTGAGTGGGTGCAGGCTCAGCGCCCGCGGAGACACCATGCACATCCAGAAGTGCCAAAACGTCGTGTTCGACGGCAACCAGATCCTCGGCTCCCGAATGGGGGCGTTTTTCCTGGCTGAGTACTGCAAGAATGCGACAATCATTGGCAACACGGTGGACGGAACCAACGGTTCACGGGTGATGAGTGTGGAGAAGTCATGTGCCGACGTGACCATCAGCGGAAACACGTTTCGGGGTGGCGGCCGGGGCAGTTGGATCAACCAACCGAAAAACCTCGTGCTCTCGAACAACATCTTTGTCAACAACACCACGAAGTGTGAGCGTGACCCGAAGCGTGGCCGCAAGACCTTCATCACCGGGGACTATGAGTCGTATCCGGAACTGTATTTCACACTGCATGAGGCGGACGGGAAGTATGGGGCCGTTGTCGTGACTGGGAACGTTTTCGCCACCGGCCCGGAGTGTGGACCGGCCATCACGTTTGCCCCCAATGGCACGGGCATCATTGTGCGAGACAATGTTGTGAGCGGGGGTGGCCGCGAGGTCACCGTACACCCCAAGTGCAAGGACGTGCTCATTCACGACAACATCGGTGTGACGCAGCCGGTTTCTACAAACGCCAAAGCAGAAGCTCCGGCGGATCTACCGGAAAAGTGATTGATGAATTGGAAGGCTTTTGGCTTCATGGCGGGATTCGTCCTTGCCTCATGGTCATAGTCGATGAGCGGTTATCTGAGTACGATCTCGCTATGTCAGTCACCCCATCGGATACAAACGCAGTGAGCGTAGCACCAAGCCGTCGCATGAAGCGAAACCGCACCATCGGTGATGTGATCACGCAGTTGGTGTTGCCTGTGGTGGCATTGTCGCTGTTGGCCTTCGCCGGATGGTATGTCTGGTCGACGCGCCGAGTACCTCGCAACCCGCCACCACCGATTCAGCCGGCGCGGAGCCCGTTTCCGGATGCTGTGGCTGCCGCCGGCGTGGTTGAAGCGCAAACGGAAAACATCGCCGTCGGCTCGGCGACCCCGGGCGTGGTCGTGCAGGTGGATGTGACAGTGGGCGACGAGGTGACGCCGGGCACGCCGCTCTTTCGGCTTGATGATCGCGACCTGTTGGCGGAGTTGGCCGTGCGACGGGCAGCACTAGCGACGGCCAAGAGTGAACTGACCCGCCTTGAGGCCGAGCCTCGCAAGGAGAAGGTGCCGGTGCTTGTTGCACAGGTCAATGAGGCGAAAGCGACGGTGGCCCGCGAGACCGACGCCCTCAAACGGGCTGAGGACACATTTGCCCGCAAGGTGACCACCGAACAGGAACTCATCGCCCGCCGCGAAGCGTTGGCCGCTGCGAGAGCAAATCTGGAGCGGACCGAGGCCGACCTCAATCTTCTCAAATCCGGTTCATGGGAATACGACCGCGACATCGCCCGAGCTGGTGTTGGCCGAGCCGAGGCCGAGGCGGCAAAGATCGAGACAGAGCTCGATCGGCTCATCGTGCGGGCGCTTGTGGCCGGTCAGGTGCTGCAGGTCAACGTGCGGCCCGGGGAATTTGTCGGTGCCCCGCCAGGGCAGCCGCTGATCGTGCTGGGCAACATCGAGAAACTGCATGTGAGGGTCGATATCGACGAGTTTGACATTCCGCGATTTACCAAGACTGCCAAGGCTACCGCCGTGCCGCGCGGCAGCCTCCAGCAACGGTATCTGCTGGAGTTTGTCCGTGTGGAGCCCTTTGTTGTGCCGAAAAAGTCGCTTACCGGTGACACCACTGAGCGGGTCGATACCCGGGTGCTCCAGGTCATCTATTCGTGTGATCCTTCCGGCCGGCCGCCGCTCTTCGTGGGTCAGCAGGTCGAGGTCTACCTCGAGGCGGCAGTACCTTCCGCAGTTGGTCCCTGACATTTTTCACAGCCGCATTGTGAAAAACGTCTTGCCCCCCTCGGCAACTGTTGAAACACTCCCACCATTCCCACGTTTTGTCCAAGTGGTGCCGCGCATGCAGCAGACAGTCCGATCCAGGGTATGCCACGGCCTCACCGTGATCGCGACCCTGCTCTGCGCGATTTCCCCGGTAGTCCTTGCTCGGGCGGCGGAGTCAGACCGCAACGGCAGCCTGTTTCTTGCCGGACATAACGGGGAGCGACTCTGGAACCAGACGCTGACAACTGTGCAGGCTGAATGGCCGATCGTTCACGTCGAGCCTCCTGACTTTCTCAGCGAGCCTCCACGGCCTGGACGAATCGAGTCCGCATGGGTTGAGCCGATGAGTGAGAGAGGGACAGTGACGCAGTGGCCACCGAGGCGGCAGCGGGTGGTGGTGCGAGTTGTGCCTGCCCCCGACGGCGCCTGGATCGATGCCGCCGTGCAAACGCAGTCGCTCTCAGCACTGGAGACGGATGCCGGTCCGTCTCTTGTGGGTAGCTGGCAGACCGATGCCGCCGGAGTGTCAGAGGACATCACGGTGAAGTTGGCTGCTCAGATGACACCGGTTGAGCCGCCGGCCTATTCATTGCCAGCGCTTTCCGTGGAATCGTTTTCCGGTCAGCCACTCCCC
>JAQBZA010000109.1 GCA_027622795.1 Planctomycetota bacterium
GGTCGGCACGATCCTCCGGCTCCCCGAGCGGTATGCCGGCCAGACCGCCACCGGCCCGCTCAAGCCGCTGGAATACCTGGCCGCGCTTGAAGACTCGACGATCGTCACCTGGTCGGCGAAGCGGCATTCCGACGAGCAGGGCACGCACATCACCTATTCGCCGGTCGAGAAAAAAGGGGCCGACCTGCTCAAACCGGGCGGCTACTTCAAGGGCCTCTCCAGTGGCACGCTTGCCGGCCGGCTCGACTTTGCGAGCCTCATGCTCGCGCTCTTCTGCGGCACCGCATCGCTTCCCCACATCCTGATTCGCTACTACACCGTCAAGGACGGTGCCGCGGCCCGCAAGAGCACGGTGGTGGGGATCGCCGCGATCGGCGTGTTTTATGTGCTCACGCTCTATCTCGGTCTGGGCGCGATGACCAGCGGCAACCTCGACCCCACCGATACCAACATGGCCGCGCCACTGCTGGCGAAGTCATTCAGCACCACACTGTTTGCGATCATCTCCGCGATCGCCTTTACGACGGTGCTCGGCACCGTGAGCGGCCTCATCATGGCCGGCAGCGGGGCGGTGGCCCACGATCTCGTGGAGAATGTGTTTGGCGTGGCGATGACCGATCATGAGAAGGTCCGCTGCGGCAAGCTCGCAGCGGTGGCCCTTGGCGTGATCGCAATGGCCCTCGGCATCCTGTTCAAAAATTTCAATGTCAGCTTCCTGGTCGGTTGGGCGTTCAATATCGCCGCGAGTGCCAACCTGCCCGCACTCGTGATGCTGCTCTTCTGGCCGCGGACGACGAAGCAGGGGATCATCGCGGCGGTGACGGTGGGCATGGTGGCGTCGCTCGGCTGGATCCTGCTCTCGGCCGACACGTTTGAAAAGGTCTACGGGCTCTCCCGCGACCTGGCCCCGATGCCCTTCAGCCAGCCGGGCCTGGTGACGATTCCGCTCGGCTTCATGGTGCTGGTGGTGGTGTCGCTGCTCACCCCGCGACCGGTAGCCGTGCGGACGTAGGGCTACCGCCTGTGGTAACGCGCCGGCTCGGGGGCGGTGAAAGCCTCGACTTCGGGGCGAGGATACGCCAACTCGTCTCACCTTCCACCGACCCCCGAGCCTTCCCCCAATCAGGTTGCCAGAGCACCGCTTCTGGAAACTGAAAATCGGAATACACTTCTCAGCATGTCACGCAGGAAGCCGGCTCCGCCGAAGCGCCCGTTGATCGAGTGCACCGCCGCCCATCTGCCGGCGATCCGGGCGATTTATAATGAGGCGATTCTCAACTCAACCTCGCTGTATGAATACGCGCCGCGGAGTGAGGAGACGATGCGGGAATGGCTGGCCGTGCGGCACCGGGATGGGATTCCCGTGCTCGGAATCGAGTGGGAGCCGGGGGTGCTGGCGGGCTTTGCCACCTGGGGTCCGTTTCGGCCACGGGCGGCCTATAAGTATGCGGCTGAGCACTCGGTGTATGTGGACGAGCGGTTTCGGGGCGAGGGCGTGGGGCGGCAATTGATGCAGGCGGTGATTGCGGCGGCCAAGAAGCATGGGCTGCATGCGCTGATCGCCGGGATCGATGCCACCAACGTGGCGAGTGTGGCCCTCCATAGTTCGCTCGGCTTCCGCTGCTGCGGCACCGTCCGCGAGGCGGGCTTCAAGTTTGGCCGCTGGCTCGACCTTGAGTTCTGGCAACTGATCCTGCCAACGCCGGAAAACCCGGTAGACGGGTAAGGACGACAGGCTTCAGGACGGGCTTCAGCATGTCTTCCGTCACACCCGCGGCAATTCAAAACCCTTTCGGTAATCCCGCGTGAAGAGCCGGTTGGCCTCGGCGTCGGTCGACTTTTCCGTCTGGGGATCGATCGTGAGTTCACGGCCGAGTGTGAGTGGCGTGGTTGCGTAATCGATCGAGTTTTCCGCCAGATAGGTCGCAAAGGTGTCGAGTGATGCGGCCACATGCGGGTCGCTCGCCGCCAGGCTGGGCCGCGTGCCGGCCGCCACCGGCTCACCCAGCGTCCATGACACGTTACCCAGATGGGCCAACGCGCTCGAGAGATGGCCGTCTTCGATATCGAGATGCAGATCCCTGTGGTTGCGACTCTTGATCGCCTTCACGAAGTTGCCGAAGTGCTGCTGATAACTGCCGCCTGACCACTTCCCCAGTTCCTTGCCGTCGTAGTCGAAGGCCACGCCCGAGGTGTAGTTGGGCCCCACGGCGAACCCCTCGGTGCCATACCAGATGTTGCAGGCGCCCTTGAAGGGCCCCCCAGCCGCCAGCCCGAAGGTCACCGGCGCCTTGATCGGTAGGCCGCGGACATCGGAGATGATCAGGGCGTCGTCCCACTGATAGATCGTCAACTGGCTGTTGGCGACGTCGCCGTTGTCGACGTAGCCGAGCCGGCCGCCGAGGCTCACCACCTTTCGCGGTAGTTCCTGCTTGCCGATCGCCCAGCGGGCCTTGTCGAGTTCGTGCGGATTCTGGTTGCCGAGGTCACCATTGCCGGTGAGGTGGGTCCAATGCCAGTCGTAGTGGAGCCGCTTCCGCGTCGGCACCACGGCCGGTGCCGGGCCGGCCCAGAGGTTGAAGTCGAGGCCGGGCGGGATCGGGGCCGGCGTATCGACCAGCCCGATGCTGCCCCGCGGTCGGAAGCAGACGGCATGGGACACCTTCACCGGGCCGAGCTTACCGCTCTTCACAAAGTCGATCGTCTGTCGCATGCCGCTCATGCTGCGGCTCTGCACGCCCATCTGGCACATCCGGCCGAGCTTCCGCGCCCAGTCGGTCATCACGCGGCCCTCGTCCACGTTGTGGCTGCACGGCTTTTCCACATAGACATCCTTGCCCGATTGCATCGCCCACACGGCCATCAGGGCATGCCAGTGGTTGGGCGTCGCGATCGAGACGGCGTCGATATCCTTGCGGTCGAGCAGACGGCGCACGTCTGGAACGTATTCCGGTGGATGAGCTGCACCTTTGAACTGCTTCTGGCAGGCCCGTTCGTAGGCGGCGGGATCGACGTCGCAGATCGCCACGACGTCGGCCTCGGGCGTCCGCAGCCACTCGCCAAGGTGCGCCGAGCCCTGCCCGTTCACACCGATTACGGCCACCCGCACTTTTTCGCTGGGCGTCCCGCTGCGTGCTGGAGCCCGCTCGGCGCCGGAGCCATGTCGGGGGCTACTGGCAAGGGCCACTCCGGCAAGCACGAGTGCATGTTCGACAAAGTCACGGCGTGATACAGACATGGCAACGACTCCGGGTCGGGTTTCAAGAAGACACATTTCTGCCAAAATGAGTCTATCGCCCGCGTCCCTCGCGTGCGCTTGTCCTTTTCGGCACTGCATTGCGATGACCGATGCCACCTGGTTCGTGGGCCACCGTCAGGACGCGGGCCTTGGTCTTGCCGCGGGCCACCATGCCATGGGGGACCGTGGCATCAAAATAGATGCTGTCTCCCTCATCGAGGAGGATGACTTCGTCACCGTAGTTCAACCGGACGGTTCCCTCGAGAATAATCAGAAATCGCTGGCCGTCACTGCTGCTGATCGCCGGCTTGAGATCCCCCGTCGGGAGGTGGATGATCGTCGGATCCATGGTCCGGCCGCGCCACTGGTCGGCCAAATGCTCGACCGACCCGTGGGCCCTGCCATTCCGGCCGTTTTCGATGCGGCCGTGACCGGCCTTCACCACCACATGGCGAGGTGGCGTGGAAAGACCCTTGACCAGATCGTCAACGCCGCATTCCAACACGTCGGCCAATTTGACGAGCCCTTCGAGTGATGGGGTCAACTGGCCATTTTCCAGCTTGGAGAGCCAACTCACCGTGAATTGAGCCCGGGAAACGACTTCCTCGAGCGTCAGTCGGCGAGCCAGACGAGCCGCCCGTGCACGGCGGCCCAGATCGGCAAGATTGACGGTTCCATTCATGAGCGCATCGGTCGTGGGGAACAGACTTCCATTCGGCACCGCAACATGCCGCCCGAAAGTATGATCCACGCCGCGACCGCTCACAAGAGGGGTCAGCCCTCTTCAAAAGGGTGGCAGTTCTCCGCCACCGGGCGATCTCTCCAAAAAAGAAATGGACAGAAAGTCACTGTTCGGCGATTGCCGGGGGAGGTCGAGACTCCGGCATGGCCCTCCGCTTCAGGCACCGGGTCGGCGGAAATGCCGGTAGGCTTGAAGCACATCGTTGAGGTCTGAGGAAATCATGACCTCGTCCTCGGCGAAATCGCTCAGCCAGGTTCGATTGCTCTCCAGGGCGTCGGCCAACAGGGGCAGAATTTCCCCAAACGTCACGCGGACGTGATTGGCATCGACCGGTTCCGCCAGCGTCGTGGTCGCCGGAGAAAATGATTCTGGCCCCGTATAAATTCGCAGTTTCCGCACCGCCATGAGGCACACTCCCTTGCCGTCGAGTCTTTGCGGGGCGGCGGGCCGGATCGGTCCGGCCGTCATCCTGACGGGCACCACTCCCACAAACTTTGATATCGGCAGGGGCCGGCCGTAAAGTTTGGCCGAATTTCCCGGATTCGTGGGATTATGCGGGTGGGGCCGGCAAGCCGGGGAAGGAGGAGAACCTCGTTACCGGTGGAGGGCAGGGCTTGTGACCTGTCATGACAGCTTTGGAAAGCTGTCTACCTCTGGCCGTTGACGGTGACGCGGCCGGCGCGGAAGGCTTCGCCGATGCTCTTCGGCACGAGCGCCTCCGCCTGCAGCAGCCGGGCCCGGTTGTCGGCCGTCGCCGCCTTCATCTCCTGCTCGCGGGCGATCGCCACGCTCCGCCGCTCCTCGGCCTTGGCCCGGGCCACGCGGGTGTCGGCCTCGGCCTGATCGGCCTGCAGGCGGGCGCCGATATTTTCGCCCACCTCGATGTCGGCGATATCGATCGACACGATCTGAAACGCGGTCTGGGCATCGAGCCCCCGCTGGAGCACGGCCTTGGAGATGGTATCGGGATGCTCCATCACCTCGAAGTGGCTCTTCGCCGAACCGATCGACGTGATGATCCCCTCGCCCACTCGCGCGATGATCGTCTCCTCCGTCGCGCCGCCGATCAACTGCTGCAGGTTGGTTCGCACCGTCACGCGGGCCCGGATCCGTAGCTCCACGCCGTTCTTCGCGACCGCCGAGAGCGTCGACTTCCCGCTGGCCGTGTCGGGGCAGTCGATCACCTTCGGGTTCACGCTCGTCTGCACCGCGTCGAGCACGTCGCGGCCGGCGAGGTCGATCGCGCACGCCCGGTCGAAATCGAGATCGAGATCGGCCCGGTGGGCGGCGATCAGCGCCCGGATCACGCGGGGCACGTCGCCGCCGGCGAGGTAGTGGGCCTCCAGCCGTCGGCAGCTAATGTCGCGGCCGAGCCCGGCCTGGGTGGCCATGATCTTGGCCTGCACGATCGTGCGGGCATTCACCTTCCGCAGCGTCATGCCGACCAACTCCATGAACGTGACGGCCGCCTTCGACCAATAGGCCTGAAACCAGAGCTGGCCATAGTTGAAGAGCAACAGCAGCATCGTGAGGGCGGCAAGGCCCAGAATCACGGCGGCGACGACAAACAGCGGGGCGGGCAGCATGGCGGGGCAGGCTCCGGGTGAGGGAGGCGGGATAAAAACCGACTCCGCAAGCCTAGTTCGCAATCAGGCGACGATCCACCCGCCGCCGAGCAAGGTTTCGCCGGAATAGCAGACCGCCGGCTGGCCCGGGGAAATTGGCCCGGGAGCATGGTCGGGGCCACCGGTAAATTCGGCACAAAACCGACCATCGGCCAGCGGTGTGACCACCGCCGGCGCCGGGCCTCGCTGGGCCCGACACTGCACCTCGCAGGCAAACGGCCCGCGGGGCGGATCGCCCACCCAGGTCGCCTCGGCCGCCTCCAGCCGGTGCTGCGGCACGTCCTCGCGACTCCCCACGACCACGCGGCAGGTGTCGGGCTCGATTCGCACCACATAGAGCGGCGAGCCGACCGCGATACCCAAGCCCTGACGCTGGCCGACCGTAAAGTGCTCGATGCCTTCGTGCCGGCCGAGCACGCGGCCATCGAGGGCCACGATCTCGCCGGCCCGCGCGCCTCCCAGCCGCGCCGCCACCAGTCGTGCATGCTCGCCCGGTGGCACAAAGCAGATCTCCTGGCTGTCGGGCTTGTCGGCCGTGACGAGGCCGAGCGAGTTGGCCCGCTCGCGGACCTCCCGTTTGGTGAGCTCGCCCACGGGCAGCAGCATCCGGGCGAGGCGGTCACGACGGATGTCGAAGAGCACGTAGGACTGGTCACGATCGGCATCGAGGCCGCGACGCAGGTGGGGGCGGCCGTCGGGATCGTGGGTGAGTCGGGCATAGTGGCCGGTGGCCACGTGGCTGGCGCCGATCGCATCGGCGTAGTCGAAGAGCCGGCCAAACTTGAGCCACGAGTTGCACCGCACGCACGGGTTTGGCGTACGGCCGCGGCCGTACTCGTCGGCAAAGTAATTGATGATCCGTTCAAAGTCATCGGTGAGGTCGAGGGCGTAGAGGGGAATGCCGAGCCGGTCGGCGACGCGGCGGGCGTCGAGAGCATCGGCGGCCGAGCAGCAGCCCTGATGGCCGGGCTTCGGGGTGGC
Organism: Planctomycetota bacterium; assembly: GCA_027622795.1. GTDB lineage: Bacteria > Planctomycetota > Planctomycetia > Pirellulales > UBA1268 > CACORA01. The sequence continues at coordinate 6,587 of JAQBZA010000109.1, forward strand.
GAGGATCGGCAAGCCGCCGGCCGTGGCCGGTGGCAGGGCGGGCTGGCCATGCCGCATGAACACGCCCACGCAGTCATGGCCGGCTTCGACGAGCAAGGCCGCCGCCACGCTCGAGTCGACACCGCCCGACATTGCCACGACGATCCGCTTTGCGTTCATAGACGTATTATGCGTCACACGGCTCGGGGTTGCCCGGGCCACGTGGCGTAGGCTTCAGCCTGCGAATCCGGCCGCAAGGTGACGCGGCTCGGGGTTGCCCGTGCCACATCGCCGGACGTTCGCGGGGCTCGGGGTTGCCCAGATCACATCGCCGGACGTTCGCTGCGCCCATCCTGGGCTTCGCTCACTCGGAGGAAACCTCGCTTTCGCCATCCTGGCTGCGCTCGGTTTCCTACGCCGGCTCCGTGATCTGGGCAACCCCTCGCTCAACCACCATACGCTGCGTCGCTGGAGGCGACGCCCCCTTCCGACCGGAGGTCGGCAAGCTGTTTTCGCGCGGCGGCATCCCTTCCGGCCTGCCTTCGCTTACGGTCGGCTCACCGGAGGTGAGCCTCGATTGCCCTACCATACGCTGCGTCGCTGGAGGCGACGCCCCCTTCCGACCGGAGGTCGGCAAGAAACCCGAGGCCAGGATGGCGAGGGTTTCGTGTATTAGTACACGATCACTGATTCAACGCGGTGGGGCCTGAGGCGGTCGCGGCCGCCGAGGGCTTCAAGCTCCACCAGGAAGGCGGCGCCGGCCACCACGCCACCGGCCGCTTCGATCAGCTTCGTGCAGGCGTCGGCCGTGCCGCCGGTGGCGAGCACGTCGTCGACCACAAGCACCCGCGCTCCGTCGGTCAGGATGCCACGGTGCATCTCGAGCGTGTCGCGGCCGTATTCGAGATCGTATTCATGCGCGATCGTGTCGGCTGGCAGTTTGCCCGGCTTCCGCACCGGGATCACGCCCACGCCCAGTTCCAGCGCCAGCGGCGTGGCGAAGAGGAAGCCGCGGGCCTCCACCGCCGCCACCGCCGTGATGCCGGCGGCATGCCATGGGGCCGCGAGCCGGCGGACCGCCACGGCCAACGCCTCCGGATGGGCCAACAAGGGCGTGATGTCGCGAAACAGGATGCCCGGCTTGGGGAAGTCGGGAATCGGACGGATGTGATCGGCGAGATTCATGCGGGGAGCGTACCGGGCCTACGCTCCCCGCCGCAACTGGATCGTCGCCTGCGGCACGCCGTCGATCTCCATCGCGAGGTTGGCAAGCGTCTCTGACTCGATCTGCCGCACCCGTTCCCGCGTGAGGCCGAGCACCGCGCCGATCTCCTTGAGCGTCATCGGCTCGCCCCCTTCGAGGCCAAACCGTAGCTTGATGATCGTCGAGGCCCGCGTGTCGAGTTCGTCGATCCGCTTGAGCACATGCTTGAGCGTGTCGTGGTCGAGCAGCACGTCGGCGGGGCACTTGGCATTCTCATCACGCACGATGTCACTGAGCGACCAGCCCTCTGCCTGATCCGTCTGCGGGGTGGCGGTGTGTACCGTGATCGCCTTTTTGATGATCGGCAGCTTCTTCTTGGCCAGGCCGAGCATCCGCGCGATCTCCTCCGGTGTCGGCGTGCGGCCGAGCGTGTCGGAAAGCCGGGCCGTGGCCCGTCGCCACTTCGAGAGCAATTCCACCATGTAGGCCGGAATGCGGATCGTCTTGCCGTTGTTGATCAGGGCCCGTTTGATCGACTGCTTGATCCAGTAGCTGGCGTAGGTGCTGAATCGTGTGCCCACCTTCGGATCGAAGCCCTCGACTGCCCTCAGGAGGCCGAGGTTGCCCTCCTCGATCAGGTCGGGCAGCGGCAGGCCGCGGTTGGCGTAGCCGCGGGCGATGCTCACCACCAGCCGCAGATTGGCCCGCACCATGTGGTCTCGGGCGGCGGCATCACCGCGGGCGATCGCCTCGGCAAGTCGCTTCTCATCAGCGGCTGTCAGGAGCGAGACCTCGTTGATGTCGCGGAGGTAGGTCTCGAGTGGATTTTGAACGGCGGACGACGGTGGCTTGCGGCGGCTGCTCGGCATGGCGTGGTGATTGGCTCCCTGGATGAATGAAATACGGAGAGGATCGCGATGCGCCGCGTGGCATCGCGGATGGCACGGAAACGTAGCACGAAAGAAACTATCGGCCTCCTCTGCTCGGAGCCTGCACAAGCCCGGAA
>JAQBZA010000110.1 GCA_027622795.1 Planctomycetota bacterium
GACACGGACACCACATGCCCGGTGCGGTTCGTGACCACGCAGCCGACTCAGGCGCTCGGCATGATGAATGGCTCGTTCCTGCATGCCCAGGCACGGGTGTTTGCTGGCCGGGTGCAGCGCGAAGCGGGCGGTCCTGATGATGCCGACGTGACTGCCATGGTTCGTCGGGCGATCGAGATCGCGCTCGTGCGGCCGGCCACTGACAAGGAGGTGGCCGCTGGCGTGGCGGTCATTGACCAACTGGAAGACGCTGATGGCGTGAGCCCGAGCCGAGCCTTCGAGCTGTATTGCCTGATGCTGCTCAACCTCAACGAGTTCGCCTACCTCGACTAATGCTTTTCAACCCTGTCGCGCCGAAGTGGAGGCCTGCCATGTCCACCAGCCACGAAGCCATCCGAGGAACCTTCTGTCGCCGCACGCGGCGGGAGTTTTTTTGGGAAGCGGGCGCGTCATTTACGGGCCTCGCCCTGGCTGGTCTCCTCGACCAGGGATTTTTCGCGCGGCAGACACGGGCGGCCACGGGCACGCCGTTTCTCAATCCGCTGGCGGCCAAGCCGCCCCACTTCGCCCCCAAGGCGAAGAGCGTGATCTTCCTCTTCATGTATGGGGGGCCGAGCCATGTCGACACGTTTGACTACAAGCCCGCGCTCTATCCGCTCGACGGCAAGACGATCAAGGTGAAGACGAAGGGCCGCGGCGGTGAGCGGAGCGAGAGCCGAGCCGTCGGCCCGAAGTGGCAGTTCAAGCAATACGGTGAGTGCGGCAAATGGGTGAGTGATCTGTTTCCGCACATCGCCCAGCACGTCGACGACATCGCCTTCCTCCACTCGATGACGGCCGACTCACCGATCCATGGCTCGGCGATGCTGCAGATGAACTCCGGCAAGATCCAAAGCGGGGCCCCGTGTCTCGGGTCGTGGGTGAACTACGGACTCGGCAGCGTCAACGAAAATCTGCCCGGTTTCGTCGTGATGCTCGATCCCACCGGCGGCCCGATCTCGGGGGCCAAGAACTGGTCGAGTGGCTACATGCCGGCGACCTACCAGGGCACGATCCTGCGGAGCAAGGGGCCGCCGATCCTCGATCTCGCCCCGCCCGACGACATGCCGCTGGAGGCCCAGCGGGCGATGCTCGATGCGCTGCGGGAGGCGAACACGGCGCATCTTCTTTCCCGCGGCGACAACACCGAGCTGGCCGCCCGGATCGCTTCCTATGAACTCGCCTGGAAGATGCAGGAGCATGCACCGGAAGCAGTCGACCTCGCCAGCGAGACTGAGGAGACGCAGCAACTCTACGGGCTTGATCAGCCGCGGACGGCCGACTTCGGCCGCCGCTGCCTGCTGGCCCGTCGCCTTGTGGAGCGGGGCGTGCGGTTTGTGCAGCTCTATTCCGGAGGTGCCCACAATGACGACAACTGGGATGCCCACGGCGACCTCGTGAAGAATCATGAGTTTCATGCCGGTAATACCGACAAGCCGATCGCGGCTCTGCTCACCGACTTGAAGCGGTCGGGCCTGCTCGACGAGACGCTCGTGATCTGGGGGGGCGAGTTTGGCCGGCAGCCAACGGCGGAATACGCCGAGGGGACGGGCCGCGACCACAACGCATTCGGATTTACGATGTGGATGGCCGGCGGCGGCATCAAGGGGGGCGTGAGCGTGGGCGAGACCGACGAACTCGGTGCAGCGGCGATCACGCCGATCCATGATGGCAAGGCCGGCTTCCATGTGAAGAGCCTGCACGCGACAGTCTTGCACTGCCTTGGCCTCGACCCGAATCGGCTCAGCTACTTCTTCGGTGGCCTCGACCAGAAGCTTGTCGGCGTCGAGCACGTGACGCCGATCACGGAGATCCTCGCATGACCCTCCGGATCGCGATGCTTCTACTGCTGCCAACGGTGGCAGTTGCCGAGGCCCCGTGCACGGCTGTGCAGACGGGCCGGCCACGGCGTGTGATCGCCGCCGATGACTCGACAAAGACATTCGCCGCGATCGGCCCCGACGGTCGGGTCGAGTGGAGGCTTCCCTGCCGCCAGATCCACGATCTGCACCTGCTCCCGAATGGTCACCTGCTTTTCCAGGACGGCTGGACCCGGATCGTCGAACTCGATGCCGAGCGGAAGCCCGTCTGGCAGTACGATGCCAAGAGCAATGGCAATGCCGACCGTGCGGTCGAGGTGCATGCCTTTCAGCGGCTTGCTGACGGGACGACGATGATCGTCGAGTCGGGGCCCGCGCGGATCATCGAGATTGACCGCGATGGTGCGATTCAGCGGCACATCCGACTGAAAGTCGACACTCCCTCCGCCCATTCCGACACCCGCAATGCCCGCAAGACGGTGGCCGGCACCTACCTCGTTGCCCACGAGAAGGATGGTGTCATCCGTGAATACGATGCTGGCGGAAAGATCGTGTGGGAGTACGACGTGCCGCTGTTCGACACGCCGCGCAGGGCTGGCCACGGACCCGAGGCATTCGGTGACCAGGTCTACTCGGCGATCAGACTCGACAACGGCAACACGCTCATCGGCACCGGTAACGGTCATTCAGTGCTCGAGGTCACGGCCGACAAGGAGATCGTGTGGCGACTCAACCAAAACGACCTGCCGGGCATCACGCTGGCCTGGGTGACGCAGGTGCGGCGGCTGCCGAACGGGAACACAATTTTGGTCAATTGCCACGCCGGCCCCGACAATCCGCAGATCATCGAGGTCTCCCGCGACAAAACGGTCGTGTGGACATTCAAGGACTTCACCACCTTCGGCAATTCGCTCCCGGTGGCCATTGTCCGCGAGCCGTGAGGTCATGGATGAAGGACGACCGTATTTGGGTAATCGCGCCGCTCGTTGTCTGGGCGTGGTGCAGCATGGCAACGGCTGCTGGGCCGCGGCCCAACATCGTTGTCATCCTCTCCGATGACATGGGCTACTCCGACATCGGCTGTTACGGCGGAGAGATCGAGACGCCCACGCTCGACCGGCTCGCGGCCGGTGGCCTGCGATTCACGCACTTCTACAACACCGCGCGTTGCTGCCCCACACGCGCCAGTCTGCTCACCGGCCTCTACCCGCATCAGGCGGGCATCGGCCACATGGTTGATGATAAAGGGCTGCCGGGCTACCGCGGCGACTTGAACGACTCCTGCGTCACCATTGCCGAGGTGCTCGAGCCGGCCGGGTATGCGAGTTACGCTGTTGGTAAGTGGCATGTTACGAAAGGCGTGAATCCAAAGTCGGATGCCGACAAGCACAACTGGCCGCTGCAGCGGGGCTTCTCCCGCTTCTACGGTACGATCACCGGTGCCGGTAGTTTCTTCGACCCGGCCACGCTCGTCCGCGATAACCAACTGATCTCGGCCTGCGCGGATCCAGACTATCCGGCCGCAGACTACTACTACACCGACGCCATCAGCGACCATGCCGTGCGATTCATCCGCGAGCACGAGGCGACGAAGCCATTTTTTCTGTATGTGGCCTACACCGCGGCTCACTGGCCGATGCATGCCCGCGCGGGTGACATCGAGAAATACAAAGGGAGGTATGCAGCGGGCTATGAGGCGGTGCGTGCCGCCCGCTATGGAAAGATGCTTGAGTTGGGAGTCATCACCGCGGCCAACACGACACTCTGGCCGTTTCCTGCCGACTTGGGTGAGCGTGGAGCGTATTGGGGTTGGGACGAGCGAAACATGGAGGTCTATGCCGCGATGGTCGACTGCATGGACCGGGGCATCGGGCAGATCGTGCAGACCCTCGAGGAGTCGGGACAGCTCGAGAACACGCTGATCTGCTACCTCCAGGACAATGGTGGCTGTGCCGAAGGCATGGGTCGATCCGGGGTGGGCCCACGTCGCGCCGAAGCACCGTCTCTGCCGGTCATGGCCGATACCGAGATGCGCACGACGTTTCATCCGCAGCAGACCCGCGATGGCTACCCCGTGCGGCAGGGGAAAGGCGTGATGGCCGGGCCGGCCGACACGTTCATCGGCTACGGCGAAGCCTGGTCAACGGTGTCGAACACGCCCTTTCGCAAGCACAAGCACTGGGTGCACGAAGGTGGCATCGCCACGCCGCTGCTCGCGCACTGGCCGCAGGGCATCGACCACCCGGGCCGTGTTGCTCACACCCCCGGCCATCTCATCGATCTCATGGCAACGTGTGTCGATCTGGCGGGCGCGGCCTATCCTGACGGCAAGACGCCACTCGAGGGCCGCAGCCTGGAGCCGGTGTTTGGGAACGGCACAATCGATCGAGAGGCTCTTTACTGGGAGCATGAGGGCAACCGTGCCATCCGCGTGGGCGACTGGAAACTCGTGGCCATGCATGGCAGGCCGTGGGAGTTGTACGACCTCGCCCGTGATCGCTCCGAGCAGCATGACGTGAGCGGGTGGGAGCCCGAGCGGGTCAGTCGCATGGCGGCCATGTGGGAGGCCTATGCGGCCCGGGCGAATGTCGCCCCCTGGGGCGAGGTGAACCGCAAGCGGCGGTAAAAAATCTCAAGCCAAAGGTGCAGGGCCTCATGGACGCCGGCCGCGACGGGGTGTTACTACTACATTGTGTCTTTCCTCCCCTGCCCCGTGAGCCGCGCCATGATGACTCCCCAATCGGTTCGTCCCGTCCGCACTGCCATTGTCGGTCTTGGCTTCGGTGCCGAGTTCATCCCGATCCACCAACGGCATCCGCATGCCGAACTGGTTGCCATCTGTCAGCGGTCGCAGGACAAGCTCGACGAGATCGGTACCGCTTACGGTGTTGAGCGGCGCTACCACAGCTACACCGACCTGCTGAAAGACAAGGAGATCGACGCCGTCCACATCAACTCGCCGATCCCTGATCACGCGGCGATGTCGATCGCCGCCCTCGAGGCCGGCAAGCATGTCATGTGCACCGTGCCGATGGCGACGACCGTGGACGACTGCAAACGGATCGTCGAGCTCTCGGCGAAGAACGGCCTCAAATACATGATGGCCGAGACGGTCGTCTACGCCCGCGAGTTTCTGTACATCAAGCAGATGGCCGATGCGGGGGAGTTGGGCAAAATCCAGTTCGTGCAGGCGAGCCACCAGCAGGACATGGACGGCTGGCCAAATTACTGGCCGGGGCTGCCGCCGATGCACTATGCCACGCACTGTGTCGGCCCCTGCCTTGCCCTCGAGCGGAAAGATGCCGAGGAGGTGAGTTGCTTTGGCTCAGGCCGCATTCGGGAGGAACTGATCAAACACTATGGCTCACCGTTTGCGATCGAAAGTGCTCATGTGAAGCTCCGTGACAGCGACGTCGTGGCCCGGGTGATTCGTTCGTTGTTCGATACGGCCCGGCAGTATCGCGAGAGCTTCGACGTCTACGGCTCAAAGAAGAGTTTCGAGTGGCAGCTTGTCGAAGGAGAGGAGCCGGTGGTGCATACGGCCAAACTGCCTGAGCCTGAAATCCCGCGGCGGGTGCCGGTGCCTGATTTCGCTCGCCTCCTGCCCGAACCGATCCAGCGATTTACGACCGGCGGCGTCTACGATGCCGACGATCACCAGCATCTGTCATTTACGCAGGGAGGCGGCCATGGTGGCAGCCATCCCCATCTCGTACACGAGTTTGTGACGGCGATCGTTGAGGGCCGCGACCCCTATCCCAACGCGAAGCAGAGCGCGAACTGGACCTGCACCGGCATCCTGGCTCATGAGTCGGCGCTGAACGGGGGCGCGATCATGAAACTGCCGGAGTGGAGTTTCTCATCATGATTCGCACGGTTTCAGCCCTGTTCCTGCTGCTCGTCATGGTGCCATCGGCGGTCGCGGAAGCCCCGCTCAAGGTGCTCTTCCTCGGAGATCAGGGCCACCATCGTCCCGCCGACCGGTTTGCTCAACTGCAGCCGGTGCTCGCGCCGCGTGGGATCGAGTTGGTCTACACCGAGAATGTCGCCGACCTCAAGCCGACCGCTCTCGCCGCGTACGACATTTTGGTGGTGTACGCTAACATCGACACGCTGCCGCCCGCCGGTGAGGCTGCGATCCTCGACTTTGTTCGCAATGGCAAGGGGCTTGTGCCACTGCACTGCGCGAGTTTCTGCTTTCGTAACTCTCCAGTGTGGATCGACCTCGTGGGGGCGCAGTTTCAAAAGCATGGCACTGGCGAGTTTCGCACCATCAACGTGGCCCCTGACCATCCGGTGATGGAGGGTTTCGGTGGCTTCCAAAGCTGGGACGAAACCTACGTGCACACGAAGCACAACGATCGCGGCCGCACCGTGCTGGAGGAGCGAATCGACGGCGACCACCGTGAGCCGTGGACCTGGGTGCGACAGGAGGGGAAGGGCCGTGTCTTCTACACCGCCTGGGGGCACGACCAGCGCACGTGGGGCCATCCCGGCTTCCAGAATCTCGTCGAGCGGGGCCTGCGGTTTGCCGCCGGCCGTGATCCGGCCGCCGCCGGACAGTATGTCGATCGGCCCACGATGACCCGGCCACCGGCGGGTCTCCCGCCTTTTGAGTATCAGCCGGCGAAGGTGCCCTTTTACGCGCCCGGCGGCACCCGCAAGGGCGACGATCAGATCGCGACGATGCAAAAGCCGCTGTCCCCCGAGGAGTCACGGAAACATGCGATCACGCCAGAGGGGTTTCGCGTCGAACTCTTCGCCTCCGAGCCACTGCTGACGGGCAAGCCCCTCGCAATGTGCTTTGACGGCAACGGCGCCGTCTACGTGGCCGAAAGCGTGGACTATCCGAACGACCTCGTCGAACCGCCAAACGAAGATCCTGCCGCGCCCGTCGAGGGCCGCGACCGCATCGTGCGGCTCGTTGATACCGATGGCGACGGCCGGGCTGATCGCCGCGAGGTCTTCGCCGAGAAACTCTCCATTCCCACGAGCATGCTCACCCATGACGGTGGCCTGATCGTCACGATGGCCCCGAACACGCTCTTTCTTAAGGACACCGACGGCGATGGCACTGCGGACCTGCGGAAGGTGCTCTTCACGGGCTGGGGCACCGGCGACACGCATGCCGGCCCCAGCAATCTCACCTGGGGGTTCGACGGCTGGGTCTATGGCATCGTGGGCTACTCGGGCTTCCGCGGCACGGTCGGCGGTGAGCCGCTGAGTTTCCCGATGGGCTTTTTTCGGTTTCGCCCCGACGGGTCAAAGCTCGAATACCTGCGGAGTACCAACAACAATTCATGGGGCTTCGGCTTCAGCGAGGAGGGGCTCGTCTTCGGCTCCACGGCCAACGGCAACCCGAGCGAGCACATGCCACTGCCCAATCGCGTTTATGAACGGGTACGTGGCTGGAGTGCAGAGCGGCTCGGGGGCATCGCCGGAAGTCCGCCGATGGAACTGGCGCCGACGCCGACGGGTGACTCCGTCGCGATTCGGCAGGTCGATCATCACGGTCGGTTCACGGCCGCTGCAGGCCACCGCCTTTACACGGCCCGGGCCTACCCGGAGGAATATTGGAACCGCACGGCCTTTGTCTGCGAGCCGACCGGCCACATCGTCGCCACGTTCGCGCTTTCCCCACAGGGGGCGGGGTTTGCCAGTCGCATGGCCTGGGATCTCGTCGCCAGTGATGACGAATGGACGGCACCGGTCCAGGCCGACGTCGGCCCGGATGGTCAGGTGTGGGTGATCGATTGGTACAACTTCATCGTTCAGCACAATCCCACGCCGGCAGGTTTCGAAACGGGCAAGCGCGGCGCTTACGTCACGCCGCTCCGCGACAAGACGCATGGTCGCATCTGGCGGGTCGTGCACGAACAGGCGACGACGTCACCTCGCAAGTCGCTGGCGCAGGCCTCGCCGGCTGAACTCGTTGCCACGCTCTGCGACGACAACATGTTTTGGCGGGAGCGGGCCCAGCGGAAGCTCATCGATCGCGGTGCCAGTCGGTCCGATGGCGGCCGCGACGTCGTGCCGGCGCTGATCGAGCTTGTGGAGAATTCCTCCGTCGATGCGATCGGCCTGAACCCCGGCGCGATCCACGCGATCTGGACGCTGAGGCAACTGGGCGCCCTCGAAGGGCCGCAGTCCGAGTCGCGCGCGGTCGCCTGCGTCCAGTCGGCGCTCTCGCATCCGTCCGCGGGCGTGCGGATGAATGCCCTGAAGGCGCTCGCCCGGGATGCTGGCACATTGAACAAACTGGCCGGCTCGAGTCTTGCCACCGACCCAGAGCCGCTGGTTCGACTCGCGGTGCTCGAATCCCTCGGCGAATGGGGCTTGTCGCCTGAAGCCGGGGCGATCGTGAATGCGATGCTCGCCGATCCGCGCACGCTCGCTGATCCCATCCTCGCCGATGCGGCCACGAGTGCCGCGGCCGTCCAGGCGGCGGGCGTGCTGCCCATCCTTCTTTCGCCTCAGCTGGCCGACGCGAAGCCGTCGCCGGCCCGGCTTACGCTCATCGAGCGGGTGGCTGAGCATGTGGCCCGTGGAGCGGAAGGCTCTGCCGTGGCAGACGTGCTCGTGCGGCTCCCTGACGCGCCGCAGCCAATCGCTATCGCCGCGCTCGCGGGGCTAGTTCGCGGCTGGCCCAAGGGCACGCCCGCCGCGGTCGGCCCCGAGGCCGACGCCGCGATTGTGAAGCTCGTCGATACGCTACCGGCCAACGTGCAGGGCCAGGTGGTCACGCTCGCGCAGCACACCGGCTCTACCGCACTTGACTCACGGATCGGCCGGATCAGTGATGCCCTCGTGGAGACGATCGACGACGCCACCGCGCAGGATGCCGACCGCATCGCCGCCGCCGAGCGGCTCGTACAGTTGCGGCCGGCCGACGCGACCATTGTCGATCTCGTCA